>JAICZB010000198.1 GCA_025933895.1 Thermoleophilia bacterium | reverse complement strand
GGCAACGACTCCGATCTGGACGAAGCCGCGCGAGCCGAGACGCCCGACGCGCGCCGGGCGGCAGGCGAGGATCGCGGCGCCGCGGCGCGAGTCGTAGTCGTCCGGGAGCTCGACGTTTGCCTCGAGCCCGCCGCTCCAGGCTGTCGCCTCCGCGAGCGCGGCTGCGACGCCGCGGCTGCCGACGTCGTGGCTCAGACTCAGGTGGGGGGCCGCCTTCCAGAGGAAGCGGATCAGCGCGGCCTCCGCGGCGAGCGATCCGTCCGGCGAGGTCGCGAGCAGCACGGCATCGCCGCTCTTCCACCGGCCGGGCACGCGTCGCACATCCGGCACAAGTCCGACGCACCCGACGACCGGAGTCGGCGGGATCGAGGCGCCGTCCGCGTCGTTGTAGAGCGAGACGTTGCCCGAGACGACCGGGATTCGGAGCGCCTCCGCTGCCTGCGCGATCCCCTCGATCGCCTGCGCGAGCTCGTGCGCGATGGCGGGCTTCTCGGGGTTGCCGAAGTTGAGGCAGTCGGTCAGGCCGATCGGCTCGCCGCCCGCGCACGCGACGTTGCGCGCGGCGCCGAGAGTCGCCTGGACGCCTGCGCGAAAGCCGTCGGTCTCGCCGGGCGCAGGTCCCTGGAGGGCGACCGCGAGCCCGCGGAGCGACGGCCGCAGGCGGAGGACGGCGGCGTCGAGACCCGGCCTGCGAACGGTACGCGAGCCGACGAGATGGTCGTACTGCTCGATCACCTCGCGGACGTCGAACTCGGGGTTGGCGAGGCTCCGCACCGGCCGCGCCTTCGCAAGCTGCTCGACCTCGTAGCGCGGACATTCATCGGTCAGGAGCCGCGCGGGGATCTCGCCCACGATCTCGTCGTCGTGGAACACCCGCAGCGCGCCCGACTCCGTCACCTCCCCGATCGCCGTGCACGGCAGCTCCCAGCGGACGCACACGGCGCGCACCGCGTCGAGCATCTCCGGTCGCACGACCGCCACCATCCGCTCCTGCGACTCCGAGATCATGATCTCCCACGGCTCCATCCCCTCCTCGCGGAGCGGGACGCGGTCGAGGTGTACGTCGATGCCGGCATCGTCCGCGGCCATCTCGGACAGGGCCGAGGCGAGACCGGCCGCGCCGCAGTCCTGCAGCGACTCGACGAGACCCGACTCGACGAGCTCGAGTGAGACCTCGATCAGCTTCTTGCCGGTGAACGGATCGCCGACCTGTACGGACGGGCGTTTGTCGGCGTCGTCCTCGCTCAGCTCGGCGCTGGCGAGCACGGACGCGCCGCCGATGCCGTCGCGCCCGGTCGTCGCGCCGTAGAGGACGACGAGCCGCCCCGGCCCGCTCGCCTTCGCCGAGCGCAGCCGGTCGCTATCGAGCAGGCCCACGCACATTGCGTTGACGAGGCAGTTCGACCCGTACGCGGAGTCGAAGACGGTCTGGCCGCCGACCGTCGGCACTCCGACGCAGTTGCCGTAGTGGCCGATCCCGGCCACGGCCTGCTGGAAGTGGAAGTCGGGCGCGCCGAACCAGAGCCCGTCGAGGAGTGCGATCGGCCGCGCGCCCATCGCGATCACGTCGCGCAGGATCCCCCCGATCCCGGTGGCCGCGCCCTGGAACGGCTCGACCGCCGACGGATGGTTGTGCGACTCGACCTTGAAGGCGACCGCCGTCCCGTCGCCGAGGTCGAGTACGCCCGCGTTCTCGCCCGGCCCCTGAAGGACGCGCTCGCCGGCGGAGGGCAGCCGCTTCAGGAGCGGGGCCGAGTGCTTGTACCCGCAGTGTTCCGACCAGAGGAGCGAGAAGACCGCGAGCTCGAAGTGGTTCGGGTCCCGGCCGAGCAGCTCCCGGATACGGTCCGCTTCCCAGTCCGTCAGACCAAGGGCGCGGTGGATCGGCTGATGAGCGGCCAGCTCCGTCAGGTGATTCAGTGTAACCGCGGTTTCGGAGGAATCTCACGCGACCCGGCCGCGTTGCGTTTCACAGTAGATGCGTCGGCCGTCCGTCATCCTCGCCCTGCTCGCGCTCATCTGGGGTGCGTCGTTCATGCTGATCAAGATCGCCGATCGGCAGCTCGCACCGTCGACCCTCGTGCTCGGCCGGCTCGGTTCGGCAACTCTCCTGCTCGCCGCGATCGCGGTCGTGACTCTCGGGGGCCGCGAGACGCTGCGGGAGATTCGCGACGCATGGGGGTGGCTCGTCGTCGTGGCGCTCGTGAACACCGCCGTGCCGTTCTGGCTGCTCTCCTGGGGCGAGACGCGGATCGACTCGGGTCTCGCGTCGATCATCCAGGGCGCGGTGCCGATCTTCAACGCGCTCGTCGCGTTCGGCTTCTTCCGGGAGGCGCGCGTCGGCGGGGTTCGGCTGCTCGGCCTGGGAATCGGCTTCGTCGGGGTCGCGCTGCTCGTCGGCGCTCAGCCGGAAGGGAAGCTCATCGCGGCCCTGGCTGTCGTCGCCATGGCGCTCTGCTACGCGATCGGGACGCTGCTCGCGGGGCGCCATCTCCGCAGCACGCCACCGCTCGTCGTGGCGCTGGCCTCGACCGGCGTCTCGACGCTCTTCGCGCTGCCGGTCGGGGTCGTCCAGGCGCCGTCCGGCATGTGGCGCGGCGAGACGATCATGGCCATCCTCGTCCTCGGCTTCGTCGGCACGGCGATCGCGTACCTGCTCTTCTTCGCGCTCATCCAGCGGGCCGGCGCGAACTACGCGACGCTCGTGACGTACCTCGTGCCGCCGATCGCGCTCGCGTACGGTGCGATCTTCCTCGACGAGAGCTTCGGGCCGGCGGCGTTCGCAGCGCTTGCGCTCGTCCTCGTCGGCGTCGCCCTCGCGACCGGCTCCGTTCGACTAGCGTCCCTGCGTGCCGGTCGAGCTGAGGCGCGCGAAGCCGCCTGACGCGGACTTCCTGCTCGAGCTGCTCGGGAACGAGGACGTCAGGCCGTTTCTCGGCCCGCGCACCGCGGCGACACGTGACGAGGTGCTCGAGGAGATCGACCGCTCGCTCTCGGAGCCCGAGAGCTTCGGTCGCTTCGTGATCGAGGTGGACGGAGAGCCGGCCGGGATGCTCGACTTCCACCTCGCCAGCGAGCGCAACCGCATCGCCCGGCTCGAACGGCTCGCCGTACACCCGCGCTTTCGCGGTCGGAAGCTCGGCGACGGCGCGGCGCGGCTCTTCCAGCGGCATCTGCTCGAGGAGCTCGGCTTCCACCGGCTGGAGCTCGAGATCTACGCCTTCAACGAGCGCGCCTGTGCGCACGCCGAACGTGTGGGATTCGTCCGCGAGGGCAGGAAGCGGAAGGCATACCTCAAGGACGGCGAGTGGGTCGACTCGGTCCTGTACGCGATGCTCGCGGAGGACCTCGACTAGAACCAATGCGCAGAAAGTAATAGATTCGAAGGCTCAGAATTCGATGCGGCGTATTCATCTTTAGAAGGGGGACGAATGTCGAGCCGTCTGGCCAGGTGGCGGGTGGGATTTTGCGTCGCGCTCGTCTGCTGCGGGGTCGTTATCGCGCTGCCGAGTGCGGCGTATGCGCTCGTCGGGACGTTGGCCGGCAGGTGGGTGCCGTACATCGAGGTCAACGGGACCGGCGACAGCTATGCCCGGTCCTCGACCGAAGTCGGCACCACGGTCTACGTAGGAGGATCGTTCTCGAAGGTGTTCGAGAAGATCACCGGCACCGACTACGCGAGGACGAGCCTCTACGCGTACAATGAGTCCACGAATCTCGTGACCTCGTTCGCCCCGACCTTCGACGGCGAGGTCTGGGGGCTCGCACACAGCCCGGACGGCCGCTACCTGTACGCAGCCGGCAAGTTCAATCACGTCAACGGCGTTGCGCGTAAGGGGCTGGCGCAGTTCGATCTCACGACCGGCGCGCTCACCAGCTTCAACGCCCAGCTGGACGGGCAGGCGCGGACCGTCGACTACGTGAACGGCCACCTGATCGTCGGCGGTGCCTTCGACAAGGTGAAGAACGTCTCCCGCGTCGCGCTTGCGAGCCTCGACCCCATGACGGGTGCGCTCCAGTCGTACGTGAACGCCGGTCTGTCGGGCACGGTCTCGAGCACCGCGGGGGCGACGATGGTGTACCACACCGCGGTCAACTCCACTGGGACGCAGATGGCCATCGCGGGGAACTTCACGTCGGCCGGCGGCGCGACCCACTGGCGGACGTTCCTGCTCGACCTCGGCTCTACCTCGACCACGGTCAGTGCGTGGAATGCGCCGATCCTGCAGCAGCCGTGCAACTCGACCGGGATTCCGAACTACGTCTCCGGCCTGTCCTTCTCCCAGGACGGCACATGGTTGGCCATGGCCAACACCGGCTACAGGAACGCTTCAGGACCCCTGACCGCCACCGTGTGCGACGCGGTCGCGCGGTTCCCCACGACCGAGGTCAGCCCGGTCGTCCCGACGTGGGTGAACTACACGGGCTGCGATTCGCTCTACAGCGTCCTCGTAGCCTCGGATGCGGTCTACGTGGGGGGCCACCAGCGCTGGCTGGGCAACCCGGGCGGCTGCGACAACGCCGGGCCGGGTGCTCAGAGCCGGCCGGGTATCGGCGCGGTCGATCCGACCACCGGTCAAACGCTCTCCTGGAACCCGACACGGTCGCGAGGGCGCGGAGCCGACTTCCTCGAGATGACCGGTAAGGGGCTGCTGATCCTCAGCGACTGCGCGGCGGCGGGGAACAGCAGCGATCCGAGCTCCGGCGCCAACCTCCTCGCGACGGGGTTCCACCCGTGCGTGGGGCTCCTGACCGGCAGCTGAGGGCTGACCTAAGAGAGCTTCGACGGGGGCGGACGTGATCGCCGCCCCCGTCGCGAGTTCTTAGAACTCGCATCGAAATGAAGCACGGACTGTCCGGCCGCGCTGGTCGGCGCGATCCTGCGTCCTCGGTCGCGCGAATAGCGCTGCTATTCGCGCTTCCTGCGTCCTTGACTCGCACTCGACCATCGCACCCGGTCAGCGCG
>JAICZB010000281.1 GCA_025933895.1 Thermoleophilia bacterium | reverse complement strand
TTCATCTCGCGGACGTTGCGGACGAACCAGGTCACGGCCGGAACTCTAGGCCGTCCAGGACGACGTCGAGGTAGCGCCGCCACTGGCCGGCCGGAGCGCTCGTCAACGCAGAACGAACGAGGAGCTGGACGTCGACCGGTTGGACGTCGGCGCGAACCGCTCCCGCTGCCTGCGCTCGCGAGACGATCTTCGCGACGAGGCGATCGAGCTCCGCGGCTCCCGGCTTGCTGCCGCAATGGACGACGCAGCGGTGGAGCCCGGGCGTGCTCATGCTCAGCTCGGCCACCTGCCGCGCGAAGTCGAAGAAGGCCTCGCCGGCATCCTCGGACTCGAGCGCCTCCTCGGCCATCGCCTGCATCTGGGCGACGTGCCGCTCGATGACCGCGTAGATGAGATCGTCCTTCGTGGGAAAGCGCCGGCAGACCGTGCCGTGGCCGACCCCGGCGAGCCGCGCGATGTCGTCGATGCTGGCGTCGGGGCCCGACGCGGCGAACGCCTCCGTTGCCGCGTCGAGCACCCGCTCGAGATTTCGTCGCGCGTCCGCGCGCAGCTCGGTCGTCATCAGGCGGCCGGGACCGGCTCGCCGTCGCGGGCCGCCGTCTGGATCCGCGCCACGTGGTGCTTCCGCAGCAGCGCGAGCACGACCACGAGGCCGCCGGCGACGAAGCACGCCGCACCCAGGAAGCCGTACTTGCCGCCGTGGACGATCGCCGCCGGCGTGAAGCTCCCGTGCTCCTGGCTCGCCGCGATCGTCGTGAGGATCGCGAGGCCGAGCGCGCCGCCCACCTGCTGCGACGTGTTGAAGAGACCAGAGGCGAGCCCCTGGTCTTCGTCCTCGAGACCGGTGGTGGCCATCAGCGTCAGCGGCATGAAGATGGCGCCCATCCCGAGCGCGGAGACGATCATTCCCGGCAGCACGTCGGTCGTGTACGAGCCGCCGAGCGGCATACGGGCGAAGAGGAGCATCCCGGCGATGGAGAGCAGCATCCCGACGACGGCGATGGGCCGCACGCCGATCCGCGGCGCAAGGCCCGAGGCGAGACCGGCCGAGACCATGATCCCGCCCGTGAACGGCAGGAAGGACAGCCCTGCCCTGAGCGGGTGGAAGCCGAGCACCTCCTGCACGTAGAGCGTGTTGAAGTAGAACATCGCGAACATCCCGGAGAACGCGAGGAACATCGCAAGGTTCGCCGTCAGGAGCGAGCGAACGCGGAAGATCGACAGCCGGACGAGTGGCTCCTTCGCACGCGTCTCGAAGAGCACGAACGCACCCAGGAGAACGGCCGCCGCCAGAAAGCCACCGAGCGTCGTCGCCGATGCCCAGCCGTGCTGGTGGCCCGTGACGATCGCGTAGACGAGCACCATCAGCCCGCCGGTCACCGTGACGGCGCCGCCGACGTCGTAGCCCTGGTGCGCGTGCTCGTCCTTCGACTCCGGCACGATGCGCAGCGCCGCGAGGAAGGCGAGGATCCCGACCGGCACGTTGACGAAGAAGATCCAGCGCCACGAGAACGACTGCGTGAGCCAGCCGCCGAGCACGAGCCCGAACGCCGAGCCGCCGATTGCGATCGCGGCCCAGACGCCGAGCGCCCGGGCGCGCTCCTTTCCTTCGGCGAACGTCGTCGAGATGATCGAGAGCGCGGCCGGCGAGATGAGCGCTGCACCCAGCCCCTGCAGCGCACGGAAGCCGATCAGCATCCCCGAGGTGCTCGCAAGCCCGTTCAGCAAAGAGGCCGCGGTGAAGACCACGAGTCCCACGAGGAAGAGCCGCTTCCGTCCCAACAGGTCACCTGCGCGCCCGCCGAGCAGGAGGAATCCCGCGAACACGAGCGTGTACGCGTTGATGATCCACTGCAGGCTCGTGTTCGTGAACCCGAGCGCGAGCTTGATGTGCGGCAGGGCGACGTTCACGATCGTCGCGTCGAGGACGACCATGAACTGCGCGAGGCAGATGATCACGAGGACGACCCAGGGATTCGTGGAATGGCGAGGCATCAGTCTCCTTCTCTACGTAAGCGGACTCATCAGTCCGTTTCAGGCTAGCAGCGGTCGGTCTTCCTACGCCACCTAGACTGGAACGCAGCCGTGAACTCATCGCTTCCCGTCGCCGAGCGGCCCCGCAGGCCCGAGTGGATGAAGGTTCGCGCGCCGTCGAAGGACGGCTCGTACTTCGACGTCCAGAAGCTCGTGCACGGTCTCTCGCTGCACACGATCTGCGAAGAGGCACGCTGCCCGAACATCTCCGAGTGCTGGGGGCGCGGCACCGCGACCTTCCAGATCCTCGGCGACACGTGCACCCGTGCCTGCCGCTACTGCTACGTCAACTCCGGCAAGCCCGAGGCGCCGCCGGATCCGCTCGAGCCTCTGCGGCTCGCCCAGGCGGCCGCGCAGATGCAGCTCAAGCACGTCGTCGTCACCTCCGTCGACCGCGACGACGTCCCCGACCGCGGCGCCGGGCACTACGCAGCGACCATCCGCGCACTGAAGGCGAAGCTGCCGGGCGCGTCCGTCGAGGTGCTGACGCCGGACTTCCTCGGGGTCGAGGAGAACGCACTGCATACAGTCCTCGCAGCACGTC
>JAICZB010000217.1 GCA_025933895.1 Thermoleophilia bacterium | reverse complement strand
GGGGTGATCGGCGCCTCGCGGATCACGTACGCCATGGCCGGCTACCGGCAGCTGCCGGCCTTGTTCCGGCGGCTGCACCCGAAGTTCAAGACGCCATGGATCTCGCTCGTGGTCTTCGCCGGGTTCGTCTCGATCCTCGTGCTCATCCCGGGCAAGACCAACTTCCTGGGCACGATGTACTCGTTCGGCGCGATGCTCTCGTTCACGATCGCCCACGCGTCGGTGATCCAGCTCCGGCGGCTGCGCGCCGAGCAGGAGACCGCGTGGCGGGCGCGCCCGAATCTCCGGTGGCGCGGTGTCGACTGGCCGCTGTTCGCGGTGATCGGCGGCCTGGGGACGGGGCTGTCGTGGCTCGACGTCGTGATCCAGTATCCGAGTACTCGGTACGCCGGGCTGGGCTGGCTTGCGGTCGGCTTCGTCGTCTACGTCGTCTACCGGCGCCGGATCCTCCACGTTCCGCTGGCGGAGACCGTGCGCGCGCCGGTCGAGTACGGGCTCGCCGCAGCCCTCGAGTTCCGCAGCATTCTCGTCCCCATCGCGCCGGGCTACGCGTCCGACGAGGCCATGGACTTCGCCTGCCGGCTCGCGGCCGAGCGGCGCGCGTCGATCGTCGCCTTCACCGCGATCGACGTGCCGCTCGACATGCCGCTCGACGCGGAGCTGCCGGACGACGTCCGCGAGGCGAACGAGCAGCTCGACGAAGCACGTGCGATCGGCGATTCCTACGGCGTGCGCGTGATCGGCCGCATCGCGCGTACACGGAACATCGGCCGGGCGATCGTCGACGAGGCGATCCGCCGCCACTCCGAGATCATCGTCATGGCCGGTCCGCGGCGCGTGCGACTGCAACGCGGGCGGCGGCAGATCTTCGGCGACGCGGTCGACTTCGTCCTCCGCCACGCTCCGTGCCGCGTCATGGTCGCCACGCCGAGGGAGCGCGCCGCGTGACGGGCATGTACCGGCGCTCGGTCTTCCTGTTCGGGCTCGTCGCGATCGCGCTCGGGATCGCGCTCCTCGCCGAGACGGCCGCGGCAGGAGGAGGTACCACGGGCTACCTGCTCGGCGTCCTCTTCGTCGCCCTGGGGGTCGGGCGCCTCTACCTCCTGCGGCGGCGCTAGGCTCACCGGCCGATGGCACGCAAGTTGCCGCGGCTCCAACGGGTGCTCGATGCGCCGGCGCTCGGCTCGGTCGCGTACGGCGAGGTCGCGTCCTCGCTCTACTTCGCTCTCGGCATCGTCGCCCTCCACGCGCTCGGGCTCACCCCGGCGGTGCTCGGCGTCGTCGGCGTGCTCTTCCTCGTCGTAACGCTCTCGTACGCGGAGGGGACGACGACGATCGGCGAGGCGGGAGGTGCAGCGACGTTCGTCCGGGTCGCATTCAACGACCTCGCGGGCTTCGTCACCGGCTGGGCGCTCTTCCTCGACTACCTGATCGTGATCGCGCTCTCGGCGCTCTTCTTCCCGCACTACCTGGGGCTCGCGATCGGCGTGCACTCGATCGCCCGGCACCCGGGAGACGCGATCGTGGCCTGCATCCTGATCGCGCTGATCGCAGTGGTGCGGCTCCTGCCGCGTCGGGCGGCGCTCTATTCGTTCAGCCTCGCGGTTCCCGCCCTCGACCTCGTGACGCAACTGCTGCTCGTCGTGCTCGGCTTCGCCTTCCTCTTCTCGCCGAGCGCGCTCGGGCGCGGCCTCTCGCTCGGCACGCAGCCCTCATGGCACCAGATCGCGTTTGCGCTGCCGCTTGCGCTCCTGGCCTACACGGGCCTCGAGACCGTCGCGAACCTCGCAGAGGAGATCCGCCTGCCCGGCCGCGACCTGCCGCGCAGCCTGTTCGCCGGGATCGGTCTCGTGGTCGTCGCCACCGTGCTGATCGCGCTCGTCGCGCTCTCTGCCTTCCCGTCGCCGCACGGGGTGACGAAGCTCGGGACGGAATGGCAGCGCGCTCCGGTCATGGGCGTCGTCTACGCGCTCGGGCCGCACGTCGCGTCCTGGGTCGAGCGCGCGCTGCGGATCTACGTCGGGCTGACGGGTGCGCTCATCCTCCTCGTCGCCGCCGCGACGTCGAACTCCGGGTTCGGGCGCCTGGCGCGCTCGCTCGGGGAACACGGCCAGCTGCCGCGCGGGTTCGGCCGCCTCGGCAGGCGCAGCATGCACTCGCCGGCGGCGGTGGTCGCGGCCGCGGTGATCTCGATCGTGCTCCTGCTCTCGACCGCGTGGACGACGAATCCCGTCGGATTCCTCGCGAGCCTGTTCAGCTTCGGCGTTCTCATCGCCTTCACCGCTGCGCAGCTCGCGGTCGTGAAGCTCCGCTTCTCGAAGCCCGCGGCAGAGCGTCCCTTCCGGGTGCCGCTCTCGATCCGGTGGAGAGGCGCCGAGGTCCCGCTGCCGAGCGTCGTGGGTGCAGTCGCGACGACGGCGATCTTCGTCGCGGCGATGGCGACGCACATCGGCGCGCGTTACGGCGGGCCGATCTGGCTTGCGGCCGGCGGCGTGGTCTACCTCCTCGTCCGCCGCAGCCGCGGCACCGGCCTGCTCGAGCACGTCGAGCCGGCCGAAGAGGGCGAGCTGCCCGAGGCCGAGTTCTCGAAGATCCTCGTGCCGATGAAGCTCGGCGACATCGGGGAGGAGATGGTCGCGACGGCGGTCAAGCTCGCCCAGGAGCGGGGCGCCGCGGTCGTAGCGCTCCACGTGATTCGCGTGCCGCTGGACCAGCCGCTCGATGCGGAGCTCCACGACCAGGAAGAGCGGGCGGCGGCGTCGCTCGCCGAGGCATCCGCGCTCGGCTCCGACCTCGGCGTCGAGGTCGAGGTGCACTCCATCCGGGCTCGCTCGATCGGCGAGGCGATCGTCAAGGCGACCGAGGACACCGGCGCCGACCTCATCGTGCTCGGCTCCTCGCCCCGCTGGCGGCGGCAGTCGCGCTTCTTCTCGCCGACGGTCGACTACGTCCTCCGCAACGCGCCGGCCGAGGTGCTCGTCGTCGCCTTCCCGCAGGGCGTGCTCGAAGAGGTCTAGGGCGCTACCGTTCGGCCCATGGAGGGGACAACGCTGAGGGCGCTCGTCATCGGCTGCGGCCGCGTCGGCTCGGCGATCGCGCTCCAGCTCCTGGAGGAGGGCTGGGACGTGACCGTCGTCGACGAGAACGAGGACGCGCTCTCGCGGCTCGGCGAGAACTGGCCCGGCGCGTTCATCGTCGGGCACGGCATGGACACCGACCTCCTGCGCGAGGCAGGCATCGAGGAGGCCGAGGCAGTCGTCGTCGCGACCGACGGCGACAACACGAACATCATCATCGGCCAGGTCGCGCAGAAGCGGTTCGACGTCCGCTGCGTCGTCGTGCGCGTCCTCGATCCCGCGCGCGCGAAGTTCTACAAGGAGCGCGGCCTGGACACCGTCTGCCCGACGAGCGTCGCCATCGACGCGCTGATGGACGCGGCGCGCGCGTGCGCGATCCCGCTCGTCCCGCCGGCGCAGGAAGCCGCGGCCGAGCCGGAGCCCGTCTGATGTACGTGATCGTCGCGGGCGGAGGGAAGATCGGCGCGAACGTCACGCGCTCGCTGCTTCGGCTCGGCCACGAGGTGACGCTCATCGAGCAGAAGCGCGACCGCTTCGAGGCGCTCGAGGACGAGTTCGAGCACCAGGTGCAGCGCGGCGACGCGACGGAGCTCTTCGTCCTCGAGCGCGCCGGCATCGCGCGGCCGCCCGACATCGTGCTCGCCCTCACCGGCGACGACGAGGACAACATGATCGTCGGCCAGATCGCGCGCGAGAAGTACGGCGTGCCGAAGGTGATCTCCCGCGTCAACGACCCGCGCAACCAGTCGCACTTCGACCTGCTCGGCATCTCGCCGACGATCTGCGCGACCTCGAGCGTGATGGCGCTCGTCGAGCACGAGGTGCCCGAGCACGACCTCATCCACCTGCTCGAGTTGCGCGGCGAGAACCTCGAGATCGTCGAGGTGCAGATCGACGGCGACTCGCCGTCGGCCGGGCGGAGCGTCGAGGCGCTCTCACTCCCGGAGGGATCGCGGCTGATCTCCGTCATGCGCGGCGGCCGCGCGGAGATCGCGGTCGGCTCGACCGTTCTCGAGGCGGGCGACCAGGTACTCGCGATCCTGGAGTCGGGTAAGGAGGACGAATTACGCCGCGTCTTGCTTCGCCGCTGATCGTCCTCGTGGCCGTCGGGCTGCTCGTCTCAGCCTGCGGGAGCGGCGGCGGATCCGGCGGCGGCGTGGACGGTGCGCGCAAGACCGTCGCGACCTCGGGGCAGGACTGGACGCGATTCGGCTGGGACGCGCGCCGCAGCAACGACGACCCGCACGCGACGGGGATCACGGCTGCGAACGTCGCGCGGCTG
>JAICZB010000097.1 GCA_025933895.1 Thermoleophilia bacterium | reverse complement strand
TCAACGTGACGCGCGAGCGGATCCGCCAGATCGAGAACCAGAGCCTGAAGAAGCTGCGGGCCCTGGCCGTGACGGACTCGCTCAGAGACGTCGCCTGAGCCCCAGGCGGACCTGTCTAACCAAGTAACAGACTGTTACTAGCTGTTCCGGGAGCCGGCTTTTCTCCAGCAGCGGCTTCCGGATCGAGCAAGTAACAGACTGTTACAAGGTCACCGCGGTCACGGAGACCCGCGAGCGTCGCGGCCAAGGGATGCGCTTCAGCCGGCCGGCTCGTCGGGAGCCAGCCGCGGCCCGGCGAAGCGAGGATCAGCGTCCGGCCCTTCTCGCCGACGAAGGCGAGGCTGTTCTCGCCTTCCACCGAGCCGCTCCAGAGCTCCAGGCCGATCGTCTCCAGCCGGCGCAGCGACTCGGCCGGGTCGGCGACGGTCCCGAGCTCCGAGAAGCCCACGAGCTCCTCCGCCGCGAAGTCCCCGGTCCGCCCGTTCTCCTCGAACCCATGGTGGGCGATCAGCTCGACGATGTTTCCTGCCGGGTCGTGGAAATAGACGGCGCGCGCGTCCCAGAAGTCGAAGTCGAAGACGTCGCCGAGCAGCTCCACCCGCTCGCCGGCCCACGCGTGCGCCGCGTCGAAGCGGTCGCCCGGCACGAGGAGCGCGAAGTGGTAGAAGGCGCCGCCGTCCTCGAGGCGGAAGCGAAGCCGAGTCTCGCCGACCACGATCGCGTCGTCTTCGAGCGGCAGCCCGAGCTCGCCGTAGAAGTCCCGCAGGTCGAGCGGCGCGTCGAGGGTCACTTCCGCGAAGCGCATCGACCTGAGCATACGATCGCCCCGTGGACGAGGCCTGGCGCGCCGAGCTGGCGGAGCTGATCGCGATCCCGAGCGTGAGTGCCGACCCGGCCCACCGGGAGGACGTGAAGCGCGCCGGCGAGTGGGTCTGCGACTTCATCCGGCGCATCGGCGGCACCGCCGAGCTGACGCCGTTCGGCGAGCGCGAGCTCGCGCTCGGCGAGATCGCCGCCTCCAACGGCGCCGCAAACGCGCCGACGATCCTGGTCTACAACCACTTCGACGTCCAGCCGCCCGCGCCGCTCGAGCTCTGGGAATCCGATCCGTTCGAGCTCGACGTCCGCGGAGAGTGGGCGTACGGGCGGGGCGTCACCGACGACAAGGGCCAGCTCTGGATCGTCCTGCGGGGCGCGCAGCGGCTCGTCGAGGCGGGGGCGCTGCCGGTCAACCTCCGCATCGCCTTCGACGGGGAGGAGGAGATCGGCGGCCACACGATCGCCGACTTCGTGACGCAGGACGACCGCGGGGCCGACGCGTGCGTGATCTTCGACGGTGGGATGCTCCGGCGCGACGTGCCGACGATCGAGCTCGCGACCCGCGGCCTCGTCGGCGTCGACGTGAAGGTGCGGACGGGTGGGCGCGACCTCCACTCCGGCATGTACGGGGGAGTCGCGCTCAACGCGATCCACGCCCTCATCCGCTGTCTCGACGCGGTGCTCGCCGGACCGGACGGCCGGCTGCCCGAGCCGCTCCGCCAGGGAATCGCCGCGCCGACGGCCGAGGAGCTCGACGCGTGGGCGCAGCTGCCGCCCGGCGGCGAGGCTCTCTCCGAAGCCCTCGCCAAGCCGCTCGACGCGAAGGCGGCCGAGGAGTTCTACGTCCGCACCTGGGCCGAGCCTTCGGCGGATGTGAACGGGATCGTCGGCGGCAAGCCCGGCATCCGCAACACGACGCTGAGCGTCGCTGCTTCCGCCGAGTTCTCGATCCGCATCGCCCCCGGGCAGGAGGTCGAGACGATCGGCGCCGCGGCGGAGCGGCTGCTACGCGAGGCGGCTCCGGAAGGGGCGGAGCTCGAGATCGAGTGGGCAGGCTCGAATCCGGGCCTGGTCAGCGCCGACGCGCCCGCGATCCAGCTGGCCGTCGAGGCGTTCGAGCAGGCGCTCGGCGTGAAGCCGCTCCTCACGCGCGTCGGCGGCTCCATCCCGCTCATGCCGGCGCTGACGGAGAAGGGGATCGACACGATCCTCAGCGGCTTCGGGCTGCCGGAGTCCAACATCCACTCGCCGAACGAGCGCTTCCTCGTCCCGTACTTCGCGGCGGGGATCGACACGGTCGCGGCGCTCTTCACGGCGCTGGGCCGGCTGAACGGCTAGCGGATCAGAGCGCGTGCGGGTGCGTGCGCCCGCAGGGGAGCCACTCGTGGCCGAACTCGCGCATCGCGTCGATGATCGGCAGGAGGGACTCGCCCTTCGCCGTGAGGTGGTACTCGACTCGCGGCGGCGTCTCGGCGTAGCTCCGGCGCTCGAGAATCCCCTCGGCCTCGAGCGCGCGGAGGCGTTCGGCGAGCGTGCGCGGGCTGATGCCCTGGCACGAGCGCTCGAGCTCCGAGAAGCGGCGCGGGCCCTCCGACAGGTCGTGCACGAGCAGCGCGGTCCACTTCGCGCCGACGATCTCGGCCGTCGCCGCGACTGCGCAGGTGCCCGACTCGTGGACGGGGTTCATCGTGCGGACGGCCATGCTCTCGATTGTACGCCGCGGCGCTCAGCCGCTGAACGGGGCCGGGCACGCGTCGATCTTGGGGATCGAGAAGCGCGCGATCGTGCCGAAGCCTTCTGCGGGCTTGCACGCCTGGGCGACGCCGGCGTCGCACGCGACCGAGAGGAAGATGAACGCGTCCTCCATCGTGAAGCCGTGCTCGTCGACGAGCAGCCGCGCCGCTTCCTCCGAGACGAGCTCGAGCGCGTCGTCGTACTCATACGCTGTCGCGTGCGGCAGCCAGCGGTCCGCGAGCTCCGTCACCGGCCAGGTCGCCTGCTTCCCCCTGAGGACGTCGAAGCGGACGTCGACCTCGCCGGCGATCTCGACGCCGGTGAAGCAGATCTCGCCGTCGCCCATCGCCGCGTGCATGTCGCCGACGGCGAACAGGCCGCCGGGCTGCCGGACCGGGAAGAAGATCTTCGCGCCTGCGCCATGCCAGTGGTCGTCGAGGTTGCCGCCGTGGCGTCCGGCTAGGCCGTTCGAGAGCTCCTCGCCGTCGGTCGCCACGCCGACGACCCCGACCATCGGCATGGCGGGGAAGGAGACGCGGTCGTTCATCTTGACGACTCCGTCGCGCACCTCGAAGAGCCGTGTCAGCGGCGACTGCACGTGTTCGATCAGCTGGCCGAAGCCGGGGATGAGCGTGGCGACTCCCCACTCGATCGGACGGACGTCGAGGATCTCCGCCACGAGCGAGTCGCCGGGCTCGGCTCCCTCGACGGCGACCGGCCCTGTCGCGCTGTTGATCCGCGAGAGGTCGATCTCGGTGACGAGGTCGTCCTCGCTCCGGATCTGGCCGGTGAAGCAGTCGTTCGTCTCGAAGGTGACGACGTCGCCGGGCTCGACCTCCAGTACCGGCTGGAGGTCGGGCCCGAACGACCAGATCACCTCGCTACGAGGCAGGCGATGGTACTGCGCCACTTTCCGGTGCCACCGTTTCGTCTTCGACGTAGACCCGTTCCATGTCGCGTAACCGGTCCGGTCGCGTCAGCGCGAGGACGATCGTCAACACGATGCCGATTCCGATCCAGGCGACCGCGATCCAGTTTGCGTACTTGATCGGGTAGGTCGGAACGAACTTGTAGTACTGGTAGTAGAGCGGGAAGAAGAAGAGCACGATCCCGCCGACCGGCAGCGCGAAATGGAGCAGCGGGTTGAACTCGGCCCGCCGCTTGACCCAGTACTCCCAGATCGCGCCGGCGCAGATGAGCATGTAGACGACGACCACGACGATCACCGCGAGCGTCGCGATGAGCGAGAAGCCGATCAGCGGGCCCCACTTCCAGCCGAGGAGGAGGGAGAGCACGAGTGCGAATCCGCTCATCCCGATGATCGCGTTCGTCGGCGTCCGGAACTTCGGGTGCACGTGACCGAGCGGCCGCGGCGCGAGTCCGTTGCGGGACAGCGCGAAGAAGACGCGCGTGGCCGCGTTCACCGCCGCGTTCGAGTTCGCGGCGATCGAGTTGCAGATCGCGACGAAGACGATCACCCACCCGGTTCCCCAGAAGACCTTGCCGAGATTCCGCCACGGGTCGGCGCCGGTGGCCTGGGTGACGAAGTTGTCGAAGCCGGCGCCGAAGACCCACGCGTACGCGGTCAGCACGTAGAAGAGGCCGATCGCAAGCGCCGAGCCGACGACGGCGAACGGCACCGTTCGTCTCGGTCGTTTCGCCTCCTCGCCGAGCGGCGCCGCGGCCTCGAAGCCGATGAAGGCGAGGATCGCGAAGACCATCCCCCGGAATACGCCGCTCCAGCCGCCGACGGCGTTGTGCGGCTGGAAGGGCTGGGTGTTCAGGTCGCCGGTGTTCGAGAACAGCATCCAGAGTGCGAGCGTCGCGAAGACCGCGATCTCGAATGCGCCCAGGATCACGCCTGCCGTCGTCGACAGACGGATGTCGCGGTACGTGAGCAGGAACACGATCACCGTCATCACCGCGACCCAGATCCACCACTGGCCGGTGTAGTTCCAGCCCGCCTCGCTGCTCATCACCTCGTGCATCGCCCAACCGAACTCGAGGTAGAGGAACGGTGCGACGAGCGGCTCGAACAGGATGAAGAGCCACGCGACGAAGAACCCGGCCCACGGGCCGAGCGAGCGCGCGGCGTACGTGTACATGCCCCCGGCCGACGGGTACTTCTTCGCCAGTTGCCCGATCGCCGTCGCGGCGCAGAGGCACGCGATCAGCGCGAGCAGGACGGAGAGCGCGAGTGCCTGTCGTGAGAACGGCACCGAGATGTAGATCGAGTACGCCACGGCGGCGCCGGGCGCCATGTGCGTAATCGACTGGAACAGGACCTGCGGCAGCCCGATCGAGTGCTCACGGAGCCGGCCCTCCTGGCCGCCGCTAGCGGTTGCAGCCTCCATCGTTCCTCCTCCCCTGAGGTTCGGACGTGGTTCAGCGATCTTCGCCCATCCGACCCTCTCTGAGCAATGCCCGGTCCCAGGGTGGGGGGTTGTGCGTCCAGCGTCCGCCGAGCATCGTCGCGACGACCTGGACCTGCCGCAGCTCCTCCGGCTCACAGGCGAACGGGTCGCGGTCGAGTACGACGAGATCGGCGTACCGGCCCGGCACGAGTGTCCCGCGGACGCGCTCGTCGTGCGAGAGCCAGGTCGGCGCGACGCAGATCGCGTGGAGTGCCTCGTCGAGCGTGAGCCGCTGATCGTCGCGCCAGTGGTCGAGGACGGCGGCGACGACTCCGGCCCACGGCTCGAGCTCCTCCACCGGCGCGTCGGAGCCGTTCGCGAGCAGCGCGCCGGAGTCGAGGAGGGAGCGGAAGGAGTAGGTCCGATCGAGCCGGTCGGACCAGTAGCGCTTCGCGAGCTCCTCGTCGGAGGGGGCGTGGGAGAACTGGACGGACGCTGTGACGCCGAGCTCCGCGAAGCGCGCGACGTCGTCGGGGTCGAGACACTGCGCGTGCTCGATCCGTTGGCGGAGTCCTCGAGGTTGCCACGCCTCCCGCGAGCGCTCGAACGCGTCCAGCGCAGCCCGGTTCGCAGCGTCGCCGATCGCGTGCACGCCGACCGGCCAACCCGCCTCGGCCCCCTCGCGCACGATCTCCTCGAGCTCCTCGCTCGACGTGATCGTCACGCCGCTCCCGTCCGACATCCAGGCCGTCTGCGAGCCGAGCGTGCCGTCCATGAACAACTTCAGGTAGCCGAGCCGGAGGAGCGGGGAGCCCGCACCGCTGCGCAGGCCGAGCTCGCGGAGGTCGGAGAGCTTGTCGGCAGGCGTCGACTGCCAGACGCGCAACGGCAGGCTGCCCTGCTGCTCGAGCCGCTGCCAGAGGCCGATCGCGCCGAGCCAGCCGTCCTTGTCGTGCAGCGCCGTGACGCCGCGCGACGCCGCGACCCGGACGCCTTCGCGCATCGCCTCGACGTACTCCTCGTCCGGCACGGTGGCGTACCGCTCCTTGAACTGCCAGGCCGCGCGCTCGTAGAGGACGCCGGTGGGCTCCCCGCCGTCGTCCCGGACGACCACGCCGCCCTCGACCTCGAGGTCGCCGTCCGCGAGCGCGAGCGCCGCGGAGTTGAGCCAGAGCGCGTGGTAGTCCTTCGAGATCAGCATCGCCGGCCGCCCGGGCTCGACCTCGTCGAGCACGTGGCGGGTCGGCGGGCCGTCGGGCCAGTCGGCGTCTCGCCAGCCCTGACCGCGCAGCCAGCTGCCGGTTCTCGGCGCGGCTCGAACGCGGTCGAGCGCCTCGGCGACCGACCCGCAGCCGTGGAGCCCGACGTCGTGCCGAGCGAGCGCCCACGTGGGGAAGTGGACATGGGAGTCGGTGAAGCCCGGCAGGACGCAGCGGCCGCCGAGGTCGACCGTCTCGGGGCTCGGCAGCGCGGTTTCGTGGACGCCGACGCCGCCGGCGATCCGCTCGCCCGCGATCCAGAGCGACGAGACGGTCGGCAGCGACGGGTCGAGCGTGCGGATCGTCCCGTTCTCGAGCAGCACGAGGCGAGCGTAGTTGTTGCGAAGTCGGCGCACCCGCGGCACAAACCTCCGCCTAGCTTCGAGGCGTGGCAGCCTCGAAGCCGTCCGCCGACTCGTCTACTCTGCTCGACGGGAGGAGGGAGCGCGAACTGGACGAGCAGGCCTTCGAGCAGATCGACGTCGCGATGCTCTACATCGAGGAGGCGCGAGAGCGCACGGAGCGCGCTGCCGCCGAGATGCGCAAGCTCGGTGCAGAGCAGCACCTGATCGATGCGATGCAGCGGGCTCAGGAGGAGCTCAGCGACCTTGCCCGGCGACTGCGCCAGGGCACCTTCTTCGCGGTTCCGAAGGAACAACTGAAGCTCTAGGACGACGGTGGCGCCGTCCGAGGACGAGATCCGGCGCCGGCTCGCCGAGTTCGCGGCGCGCTGGGGCGGCTACCAGGGCTCGGAGCGATCCGAGGCGCAGACCTTCATCAATCAGCTCCTCGAGTGTTACGGCGTCGACCGGCAGGCCGCCGGCGCCCGCTTCGAGGAGCGGACGGAGGGCGGCTTCATGGACCTCTTCTGGCCGGGCGTCTGCATCATCGAGATGAAGCGTCCGAGCGAGGTCGACAGGCTCCCGAAGCACCGCGAGCAGGCTCTCACGTACTGGCAGAAGTCCGGCACTCCGCGCTCGCCGGCGCCCCGCTATGTCGTGCTCTGCGCCTTCCACCGCTTCGAGGTCTGGGAGCCGGGTGCGATCTACACCGAGCCGCGCGCGACCGTGGATCTCGTCGATCTGCCCGAGAACCTCGACGTTCTCAATTTCCTCGCCGGCCGGCAGCCCGTCTTCGAGGGTGGCGGTGCCGAGCTCACGCGCGAGGCTGTCGCGCTCGTGACCGACCTCAACCAGCGATTGCGTGACCGGCAGGCGGGCGAGCTGCCCGTGCTACGCGACTTCCTCCTCCAGTGCGTCTGGGCGATGTTCGCCGAGGACTTGCACATGCTCCCGTCGCACGTCTTCACCCGCGTTGTGCAGGAGCTGGCGAGCGACGCGTCGCGGTCGAGCGCGGACGATCTCGGCCGCCTGTTCGAGATCCTCGCGACGAAAGGTCCGCGGCCGGAGCACGGCATGTACGAGCGAGTGCCGTACGCCAACGGCTCGCTGTTCGACCGTCCGGCGCGCGTGCACCTCGAGCCGGACGAGATCGAGCTCCTCGCGCGAGCGGCCGCGGAGTTCAACTGGGCGAAGGTCGAGCCGGCGATCTTCGGCGGCCTGCTGCAGGGAGCGCTCGGCAAGGAGCGCCAGTGGGCGCTCGGCGCGCATTACACGCACGAGGCGGACATCCTCAAGGTCGTGCTGCCGACGATCGTCGAGCCCTGGCGCGAGCGGATCGCCGCCTGCCGGACGCTCGCGGACGTCCAGAAGGCGCAGAACGATCTCATGCACTACGTCGTGCTCGACCCGGCCTGCGGCTCGGGGAACTTTCTGTATGTGGCGTACCGCGAACTGCGCCGGATCGAGGCGGAGCTCCGCCGCCGCGAGGCCGACATGCGCCGCAGTTCGGGCGTCCGCGAGCAGCAGACGCTAGCGCTCTACTTCCCGCTCTCGAACATGCACGGAATCGAGATGGACCAGTTCGCCGTCCAGCTCGCTCGTGTCACGCTCTGGATGGGCCAGAAGCAGGCGGTCGACGAGCTCGGTCTCGACCACGAGCAGGTGCTACCGCTCACGAACCTGAGCGGGATCGTGCGTGGGGATGCGCTGAAGATCGAGTGGCCACGAGCGGACGCGATCATCGGCAACCCGCC
>JAICZB010000030.1 GCA_025933895.1 Thermoleophilia bacterium | reverse complement strand
TGGCTCAAGACCCTGAGCCGCGAGCTCGGACCGAAGGGCATCACCGTCAATTGCGTCGCGCCCGGCCGCATCGCGACGGCGAGGCTCGACGAGCTCTATCCCGGCGGACCGACCGACGAGCAGCTGGAGGAGATCGGGCTCCGGCGCTGGGGAACGCCGCGGGAGTTCGGTGACGTCGTCTGCTTTCTCGCCTCCGAGCGCGCGTCGTACGTGACCGGCCAGACGCTCGTCGTCGACGGCGGGCTGAAGAGGTTCCTGTTTTGAGACGCCTCCTCACACCGCTGCGCGTCGTGAGCGGGATCGTGGTTCTCCTCGCCGTGACGGTGCTCATCCTGTTCAGCATCCCGTCGGGCGACTACCTGCTGCTGCCGGACGTCGCGCATCCGGTCGCGCCGCTCGTCCGCGTGCAGGGCGGGCGCCCATCCACGGGGCCGGGCGGCATCTACTTCGTGGACGTCATCGAGCGCCGCGCGAACGAGTTCGAGCGGCTCTTCCCCTGGATCCACTCGCACGCGACGCTCGTCCCGGCCGGCCTCATCGTCCCGCCCGGCACGAGCGGGGCGGCTGCCCAGGCGGCTGATCTGCGCGAGATGCAGATATCGCAACAGGTCGCGGCGGCCGTCGCCCTCCGCCGTCTCGGCTACCACGTGGTCGTCAAGCCCGACGGCGTGATCGTGGACGCCGTCGATCTCGACACCGACGCCTACCGCAAGCTGCAGCCCGCGGACGTGATCGTCGCGATCGACGGGAAGCCGACTCCGACGATCGTGAAACTGCGCGAGGTGCTCGACCGAGTGACGCCTCGCGACACCGTGCAGGTCCGGATCCGGCGTGGCGGCAAGATCGTCACCGAGCCGATCCGGACGGTGGACGATCCGCAGGAGCCCGGACATGCGCTGATCGGCTTCGCCCCGGCACAGGCGGCCCACATCAAGCTGCCGATCCGCGTCTCGATCGACGCCCAGGGCATCGGCGGCCCATCGGCCGGCCTCGCCTTCGCGCTCGAGGTGATGCAGCAACTCGGCCGCAACGTCGACCAGGGCCGCCGGGTGGCCGCCACGGGAGAGATGGAGCTCAACGGCGCCGTCTCTCCGATCGGCGGCGTGAAGCAGAAGATCTTCGACGCCCGGAAGGCCGACGTCGACGTGTTCCTCGTTCCGGCAGGTGACAATGCGCGTGTGGCCCGGCGCTATGCCGGGCCGCTCCGCGTCATCCCGGTGCGCACGTTCGGGGAGGCGTTGCAGGCCCTGGCAACGCTGCCGCGAACGGGCTGAAGAGCATCCATTTCCGCCCGTCCGAAAGTGCCGGAAATTCGTCAGTTTTCGTCCGCGACAACGCTTGCTTTAGCGGCATCTGGGCCTATCATCGCACCTCGGTAGGGGCCGCGAGTTTCTAGAGCGCAGACGACGATGAGCAAACGTTCCACTCCAACGTGCGCAGATTGCTATTTCCGGCGATCCGGCCTCTGTGCCCTCCCCGGCGAGACGATCTGCCCGACGTTCCGCGTGCAGTCGGTCGGCAAGCTCACCCCGCCCCCCCAGCCGCGACTCGTTCCCCGCGCGCTCGCCGTACACGCCGCTGCTTAGCTCGTAGGATTCCGGCGTGCGCTCCCTGCGCCGCCCCCGGATCGACACGCACGAGGTCGCCGATCGCTGGCAGCCGCGGCTGTACGTGCGGCTGATCGCTCTCGGTCTGCTCGTCGCCTACGCGATCGCCTTCGTCCTCGAGAACCGGAAGCAGGTGAGCGTCCACTTCGTGCTCGCGACGGCGCGCGTGTCGCTCGTCTGGCTGATCCTGCTCGCGCTCGGCGTCGGGCTGCTCGGCGGGATCCTCCTGGCGCAGCTAGAGCGGCGCCGGCGCCGACGTTCGCGCAAGGCTCCCGAGAGCTGAGACGCCCTCTGCGATCTCGTCAGGCGAGACGAAGCTGAAAGCTAACCGCAGCGCCTTCTCCCCGCCCCGGCCGCCATGCCCTCGCTGGGCGTCGGCGAAGAAGTCGCCGCCCTTGACGAAGGTGACGCCTGCCTCCTCCGCCTCGACGAGCAGCTCGGTGCTCGGCGGACCGGACGGGAGCTCGAGCCAGACGAAGTAGCCGCCGTCCGGGCGCGTCCAGCTCGCGTCGTCGGGCATCTCGCGCGCCAGAGCCTCGAGCATCGCGTCGCGACGCTCGCGCAGAAGCCCGTTCACGCGCTCCAGGTTCGGCTCGAAGCTTTCGCGCCGCAGGAACTCGAGCACCGTCGCCTGCGAGAGGTACGGCGGCGAGATGTAGGTCGAGACAGCGAGCGCCTCGATGTCCGCCGCGAGCTCCGGCGGCAGCACGAAGTATCCGACGCGTACTCCCGGAGCGATTGTCTTCGAGAAGGAAGACGCGTAAGCGACGCCCTTGCCCCGTGTCAGCTCGAAGATCGACGGAAGCGGGTCGCCGTCATAGCGGACGAGACCGTACGGGTCGTCCTCCAGCACGAGCAGGTCTCGCGCGCGGGCGAGCTCGGCGATCCGGAGGCGGCGCTCGACGGAAAGCGTGCGGCCGCTCGGGTTCTGGAAGGTCGGGATCGTGTAGAGGAACGCGGGTGCGTCTCCGGCGTCGAGTGCTTCCTCGACTGCCTCCGGCAGGAGACCCTCGTCGTCCATCTCGAGCGGGACGATCTCGGCGCCGAGGCGCGTGAGGATCTTGAGCGGCCGGTCGTACGTCGGCGCCTCGACAAGCACCCGGGTGCCGGGGCGAACGAGCTGCTCCGCGAGGAAGACGAAGCCCTGGAGCGAGCCGCTCGTGATCACGACCCGCGAGGGCTCGACGCCGTGCCGCTCGGCGAGCCACTCGCGGAGCGGCCCGTAGCCGCCGCCCGGGCCGTAGCTCAGGATCGCGCGGCCGTCGCGCTCGAGCGCCGCACGAGCGCAATCGGCCAGCTCTTCGACGGCGAGACACTCCGGCGCCGGGACGCCGCGGGCGAACGAGATCACGCCTCGAGAGTAGCGCCCAGCTCGGCGCGCAGCTCCTCGGCGCGCGCGATGCCGATGACGTGTGCCTTCTGCTCGTACAGGGCCTTCGCCCGCGCAAGCGCGTCGAGCGCCTCGTCTTGCTTCCCGGCCGCAGCGAGAACGATCGCGAGATCGCGATACGAGTTCGCCTTCACCTCGGTCGAGTCGGTCGGCTCGCCCAGGCCGAGGGCCTCGCGCGCCAGCCGCTCGGCCTCTGCATGCTCTCCACGGCGAGCAAGGACCTTCGCCCGCACCTGTCGGATGAGCATCTGCGTGATCACGTCGTCTGCCGCTCCGGCGTCAGCCGCCGTCTCGGTCAGCTGCCAGGCCTCGTCGTCCCGGTCGAGCCGGTACAGCGCTTCGGCCCCCTGCCCCGCCACCGTGGAGAGCCAGCCCTGCTCTCCGAGCCGCGCCAGCGCGGCCACCCCCTCGATCGCCACCTCGCTCGCGCGCTGGAACTCGCCGGCGTGGAGCTCGACTTCTGTCTCTTGCATCGCTATCTCTGCGGCGAACAGGAGCTGGCCGCGCTCTAGCGCCAGCGCGCGCGCCGAGCGACACAGCTCGCGCGCGGTGACGAAGTTCCCGCGCATCGACTCGAGCTGGCCGAGCGAGCTGAAGGAGAACGGGTGGTCCGACGGCCGCTCGTCGAACCAGGCGATTGCTTCCTCGACCGGGAAAGGGCCGTAGAGGTAGGCAGGGCCGAGCACGACGCGCCCTTCCTCCGCGCGGAGACGGTCGCCGATCCGCTCGGCGTGCTGCACCATCCGCTCCACCGCGAGCTTCACGGCCGCCCAGCGGAGACCGCCGTGCTCGAGCATGATCGCGAGCGCCCAGGCGTCGACGAGGCCGGCGTCGTCCTCCGAGGCTGCAAAGACCTCCAGGGCCTCCTCGACGAGCCGCCGCAGCTCCTCAGCAGGCGTCGTGGGCACCGCGAGGTACCCGATGTGCGCACGCACGAGCCGCGCGCGCAACGTACGCGGGCCACCTTCCTCTTGCTGGGTACGCTCGACCAACGCCTCCGCCTGATGCAAGGCCCCCGCGACGTCGCCGGTGTCCATGCGCAGGCGAATCAGCCTCAGCTCGCGCTCGAATGCCGAGGGATCGTCCGGCGCAAGGGCGAGCGTGCGCCCGTAGAGCGCGACCGCCGCCGGGGTGTCTTGCCGGAGGGCGGCCCGCTCGGCTGCGGCCGCCAGGCGCTCCGCGGCACGGCGCGCGAGTCCCTCGGTCTCCGGCCCGCCGAGCCCGAGCTCGACACGAAAGCGATGCGCCTGCTCGAGGTGATAGCCGACGACTTCGTCCGCCTCGATCAGGTCGTCCCCGCGCGCGCCGAGCCAGGCTGCGAACCGTTCGTGCAGCTCGGCTCGAACAGCTTTCGGCAGGCCGTCGTAGGCGGCGTCGCGGATGAGGAGATGCCGGAAACGGAACGCGTCGTCGCCGGCGAGCTGAGCTCGATCCGGTCGCACGAGCTCCTTTCGCACGAGCGCCATCAACCTCGTCTGGACGTCGGGCTCGTCCGGCGCGAGCGCCTCGACGCCCCCGCGGTGGAAGACCTTCCCCTCGACCGCTCCGCGCTCGAGGACTCCCCGCTCTGCCACGTCGAGCTGATCGAGGCGCGCCGAGAGGAGCGCCTGGATCGTCGGCGGGACGACGACGTCACCGTTCGGCGACTCCGCCACCATCGCGAGCATCTGCTCGACGAAGAGCGGATTCCCCTCGGCTGCCTCGCGGATCCGCACGCGAAGCGCATCCTCGAGACCCGCGTCCCCGAGCAGGCGCTCGATGAGCTCGTCCGTCTCGTCGGACGTCAGCGGCTCGAGCAGGACCGTCGTCGCATTGAGCTTCCCGCCCGCCCAGGTCGGACGGCGATCGAGCAGCTCGGGCCGCGCGATACAGACGAGCAGGATCGGTGCGTCGCGGCTCCAGTCGGCGACGTGGTCGACGAGGTCGAGGAGGGTCGGCTCGGCCCAGTGCAAATCGTCGACGACGCAAGCGACGGGCGCCGCTTCCTCGAGCAGCTTGCGGAATGCCCAGGCGATCTCGTCCGCGGTCGCAGGCTCGTCCGACTCGTCGAGCAGCGAGGCGATCGCTGCGGCGGCACGGGGATCCGACGGACGGCGACCGAGCTGGAGGACGAGCTCGACGACGGGCCAGTACGTGATCCCCTCGCCGTAGGAGAGGCAGCGTCCACGAACGACCGGCACGTCGTCTAGCCCGGTGAGGAACTCGGCGGTGAGCCGCGATTTTCCGACGCCCGCGGCTCCGAGGATCGTGAAGAGGTGGCACGCGCGCTCCGACCGCACCCGTTCCCATGCATCGTCGAGGGCTCGCCGCTCGCGCTCCCGGCCGACGATCGGGACGTCGAAGCGGCGCGAGAGCTCGCCGGTCGCGGCGACGAGCGGATAGGCGGCGACGGGCGCGGACTTCCCCTTCAACTCGAGCCGCCTCTCCTCGCCGAGCTCGACGGCGTCGCGCACGAGCCGCACGGTCGCCTCGCCGACGAGCACCTCTCCGGGCTCGGCCGCCTGCTCGAGCCGGGCCGCTACGTTCACTGCGTCGCCTGTGGCCAGCCGCTCCTCGGTGCCCGTCACGACTTCCCCCGTGTTGAGGCCGATGCGGCCGCGGATCCCGAGCTCGGGAAGGGCCTCGCGCATCTCGACCGCGGCCCGGCACGCGCGGAGCGCGTCGTCCTCGTGCACGACCGGCACACCGAACACGGCCATCACGGCGTCCCCGACGAACTTCTCCACACTGCCCCCGTGCCGCTCGACGATCTCCTTCATCCGCTCGAAGTAGCGGGCGAGGAGCGCTCGCAGCGCCTCGGGATCGGTCGAATCGCCCAGCTCCGTCGACCCGGCGACATCGCAGAAGAGGATCGTGACGGTCTTGCGCAGCTCACGCGGCGCGGCGCGCGGCGCGACCGGTGTGCCGCACTCGGGGCAGAACTTCGCGCTCTCGGGAACCTCGTGGCCGCACGCTGCGCAGGCACTCACGGCACGAGGCTACTTACTCCATCCGCTCCGCCACCATCTGCGCGACCTCGGTCGGCGTCGTGCCGACCGCGATCCCGCGGGCCTCGAGCGCTTCCTTCTTTCCCTGCGCGGTGCCGGAGGAGCCGGAGATGATCGCGCCTGCGTGGCCCATCGTCTTGCCCGGCGGCGCGGAGAAACCGGCGATGTACGCGAGTACCGGCTTCGTGACGTGCTCGGCGACGTAGGCCGCGGCCTTCTCCTCCTCGTCGCCGCCGATCTCGCCCACGAGCACGATCAGCTCGGTCTGCGCGTCGGCCTCGAACTTCTCCAGCACGTCGACGAACGAGGAGCCGACGACCGGATCGCCGCCGATCCCGACGATCGTGGAGTTGCCCAGGCCGAGCTGCGTCAGCTCGTGGCCGATCTGGTACGTGAGCGTGCCCGAGCGCGAGACGAGGCCGACGCCGCCCTCGCTGAAGATCTCCGCCGGGATGATCCCCGCGTTTGCCTTGCCGGGCGAGAGGACGCCGGGGCAGTTCGGGCCGATCATCGTCGTGCCCTTGCCGCGGAAGTACGTGTACGCGCGGAGCATGTCGTGCGCCGGGATGTGCTCGGTGATGCAGATCACCGTGCCGATGCCGGCGTCGACGGCCTCGTAGATCGCGTCGACGGCGAAGCGGGCCGGAACGAAGATGAGCGAGGTGTTCGCGCCGGCTTCGGTCACCGCGTCGGCGACCGTGTCGAAGACGGGAACGCCCTCGACGTCCTGGCCACCCTTGCCGGGCGTGACTCCGGCCACGAGGTTCGTGCCGTACGCCCGGTTGCGGAGGCCGTGAAAGCGGCCCTCCGAGCCGGTCAAGCCGGCAACGACGAGGCGAGTGTCGTTGTCGAGGATGATCGCCATCTAGGTCGCCCTGATCCCTTTGAGGACGACGGTCGGCAGCTCGAGGCGGCCGTTCCGTAGCCGGCTGTCGAGGAGCTCGCGGACTCGTGGGCGGACGTCAGCCGGCGTCTCCGTGCGCGCGAGCCAGCCCTCGAAGTCGGTGTCGCGCACCATGAAGGCCTCGTCCGCGACCTCGAGCCCGGCGAGCTCGAAGAAGCTGTGCCATTCCGGGACGCCGTAGTTGCGGACATGGCTCGGGTCGCGCAGCCGGTCCCCCTCCTCCGCCGACTCGCTCGTGAACGTGTTGTCGCAGATCACGACCCGGTACCTCGCGACCCGCGCCATCTCCTTCACGGCCGCGAGCACGTCGGGGAAGTGATGCGCGGCGATGCGGCAGGCCACGGCATCGAAGCTCGCGTCGGCGAACGGGAGGTGGTCGGCCGGCGCGAGTACGTCCGGCTCCATTCCGGGCGCGGCGTCGACGGTCACGACCTGGGCACCTGCCTCGCGCAACCGCCGCGCGACGTGGCCGCCGCCGGTGGCGACGTCGAGCACCGTCACGCCAGGGCCGGGCTCGCACCAGGCGACGACGAGGTCGAGGTCGTCGCCTGCGGCGTGCGTGGCGCTCTCGCGATACGCCTGCGCCCGCTCGTTCCAGAGGTCGGTCACGCCGCGGCCCCGGCCAGCTCCACGGCCCGTCGAGCACCGTCGAGCATGGTGGCTTCGGGATGGATGTCCTCGCGGCCGGCGTCGGCGAGGATCCGCCGGCCCTCCTCCGCGTTCGTCCCGTCGAGCCGGACGACGATCGGGTAGCGGGACATGTCCAGCCGCTCGAGCGCCGCGAGGATCCCGCGCGCCACCTCGTCGCAGCGCGTGATCCCGCCGAAGATGTTGAAGAAGATCGAGCGCACCTGCTCGTCCCGGGTGATCACCTCGAGCGCGTCGACGACGCCCTCCGCGCTGCCTCCGCCGCCGAGGTCGCAGAAGTTCGCGGGCCTCCCGCCGGCATGGGCCACGACGTCCACGGTGGACATGCCGAGCCCCGCGCCGTTCGCGAGCACACCGACGTCGCCGTCGAGCTTCACGTACGTGACGTGCTTCTCTCGCGCGAACGTCTCGATCGGATCGGCTGCGGTCGGATCGCGCCACTCCGCGATGTC
This sequence comes from Thermoleophilia bacterium, assembly GCA_025933895.1. Lineage (GTDB taxonomy): Bacteria > Actinomycetota > Thermoleophilia > Gaiellales > Gaiellaceae > Palsa-739. Next base: position 6,838 of record JAICZB010000030.1, on the reverse strand, counting down.
CGGATGGCGGAAGAGGCCGCTGTCGTCGACCGTGAACTTCGAGTCGAGCGCCTTCACCTCGCCCTCCGGCGTGACGATCAGCGGGTTGATCTCGCACAGCATCGCGTCGAACTCGACGAAGGCGCGGTAGAGCCTCTCGACGATCGCCGCGATCTGCTTCTGCTCGGACGGATCCTCGACTCCTCCCCCGTAGACGAGCCGGCGCGCGACCCACGGCTGGAAGCCCGCGAGCGGGTCGACGTGAAGGCGGACGAGCGCGTCCGGGTTCTCCTCCGCGACCTGCTCGATCTCGACTCCGCCCTGCGTCGTGAACATGAAGAGTGGCTTCTTCGCACCGCGGTCGAAGGTGATCGAGAGGTAGTACTCGCGCTCGATGTCCGAGGCCTTCTCGATCCAGAGCGTGTGGACGACGTGGCCCCGGATGTCGAGCCCGAGGATGTCGCGCGCCTTCGCCTCGGCGTCCGCGGGATCGTCGGCGAGCTTGACGCCGCCGGCCTTGCCGCGGCCGCCCGTCAGTACCTGGGCCTTGACGACGACGGGGCCGCCGAGCTCCTCGGCCGCCGTCCGCGCCTCCTCCGGAGTGGTGGCGAGACGCCCTGCGGAAACCGGGATCCCGACGCGCCGGAAGAGATCCTTGCCCTGGTACTCGTAGAGGTCCACCGGCGCCGGACACTAACGATGCGACCCCGGTGGACCGCGCAGTTCGCCCTGCGCCAGCTCTTTAGTAGCGAGTCGTGGTCGTGGACTGGGTCGTGGTGCCCGTCGTCCCCGTTGTGGTGGTCCCGCCCGTGGACGGAGCCGCCTTCTTGTTCGCCTTGCCGGACGAGTTGACGACGAACCACTTGCCACCGAAAAAGTCCTGGCCCTGGCCCTTGATCTGTCCCGAGCCCTTGTCGAGCTTGAAGAGGTAGAGCGGGTGGCCCTTGTAGGTCACCTGAAGCTGGCCGTTCTTGCGCTTCGTGGTGCGCAGGAGAGCGGCCTTGACGCCCGTGGCGGCTCGGAGCTTCCCCTTCTTCATGAGTGGCGGCCAGAACTTGGCGCACTGGCCGTAGCAGGCGCTCTTGCCGCGCTTGTCCGCCAAGAAGAGGTAGAGCGTTCGGCCCGAGCTCGTCGCGAGCACCTTGCCGACCTTTGTCTTGTGGAGTGTCACGCTGCCCGCTGTGGCTCGGGCCGCGGTGGTCGAGCGGAAACTCTGATGTGTGACGGCTCCGGCCGCGGCGACGCCGGCAGCAGCCAGCGCGAGTGCGAGCACAGCCGCCGGGATGGTTCTCTTCAACATTCGTCTCCTCCTACTGGGGTCATGCCCGTCTCTACGCGAGTCGGGCGGACGCCGGATTGCGCGTTTCCCTAGTCGGATTCGATCGTGCAGATGACCTGGCCCGTCGTGACAGGCTGGCCGGGCTCGACGGAGAGGTTCCGGATCGTCCCTGCGCGGTGCGCGTGGACCTCGTTCTCCATCTTCATGGCCTCGACGACGCAGATCACCCGGCCGGCGTCGACCTCGTCGCCGTCGGCCACCGGCACGGCGAGGACGGTGCCTTGCATGGGCGAGACGACGGCGTCCCGGCCTCCCGCTCCGGCGCCGCTCTGACGGACGCGCTCACGGCGGCGCAGCGCGAGCGTGCGCCATTCCGGCGCAGGCTCCGAGAGGCGGACCTCGAACCGCCGACCGTCCACCTCGACCGTTCGCACCCGTTCGGCCGTCCGATCCGGACCTGTCGTTCCTCGTAACAGACTGTTACTTGGCGGGACGACCGGGGCCGCCTGCTCCAGCTCCGCCACGCGGACTGCGAGCTCCTCCGACTCGACGACGCTGTGACACGTCTCGCCGGCGACGAAGCACGGGTGCGACAGAAGCGCCCTGTGGAAGGGGATCAGCGTCCTCGGCCCCTGGATCACGAACTCGTCCAGTGCGCGCAGCATCCGCCGTCGCGCGTGCTCGCGGTCGACCCCGTGGACGATCAGCTTCGCGACCATCGGGTCGTAGGCGTCGGACACGGCGTAGCCCTCGGCGACGCCGGAATCGACACGCACCCCCGGCCCGGCCGGCTCGCGGTAGACCGTCACCGGCCCAGGTGCGGGCAGGAAGCCGTTGGCCGCGTCCTCCGCGTTGATCCGGCACTCGATCGCGTGGCCGCGCAGCTCGACGTCCTCCTGCCGCAGCGAGAGCGGCTCGCCGAGCGCGACGAGGATCTGCTCCCGCACGAGGTCGAGGCCCGTGACCATCTCGGTGACGGTGTGCTCGACCTGGATCCGCGTGTTCATCTCCATGAAGAAGTAGTCGCCGTCGCGCGTGAGCAGCCCCTCGATCGTCCCGGCGGAGCGGTAGCCGCAAGCACGCGCCGCCTCGACGCCGATCGCGCCGATCCGCTGCCGTAGCTCCTCGTCGACGGCCGGGGACGGCGTCTCCTCGACGAGTTTCTGGTGGCGGCGCTGAATCGTGCAGTCGCGCTCGCCCAGATGGACGACGTTGCCGTGCGCGTCCGCGAGCACCTGCACCTCGACGTGCCGCGGGTCGACGATGAGCTTCTCGACGTAGACGTCCGGATTGGCGAAGTACGACTCTCCCTGTCGCCGTGCCCGCTCGAACGCCTGCTCCGCCTCGCCCGGCGCCTCGACGACCTCCATCCCCTTGCCGCCGCCGCCCGCCGCAGCCTTGATCAGGAGCGGGTAGCCGATCTCGTCGGCGAGCGAGAGCAGCTCGTCGACCGAGCCGACTGGATCGGTCGTGCCGGGGATGATCGGGACGCCCGCACCCTGCATCGCGGTGCGGGCCGCGGTCTTGTTCCCCATCAGCTCGATCGCGGCGGGCGGCGGGCCGATCCAGACGAGCCCCGCGTCCTCAACGGCGCGCGCGAACTCCGCGTTCTCGGCGAGGAAGCCGTAGCCGGGGTGGACGGCCTGCGCTCCGGCACGTTGCGCCGCATCGAGGACGCGCTCGATCGCGAGGTAGCTCTCAGCCGCCGGCGTCGGCCCGACGAGGAACGCCTCGTCGGCGTAGGCGACGTGCAGCGCGGCGCGATCGCCTTCGGAATAGACGCCGACCGTGCCGACGCCGAGCTCGCGCAGCGTCCGGAAGATGCGGATCGCGATCTCCCCCCGGTTGGCGACGAGAATCTTGTCGAACATGAGCGGGCCGTATTCTCCACGTCGTGCCCCTGACGGCGGCAGATCAGCTCACCGTGGCGCGCGCCGCATCGGTTCCGCTCGTCGTCGTGCTCTACGCCTGGGACTTCTCGGGCCACAACTACTGGGCCACCGCGGTCTTCTGTGTCGCGATGACCACGGACTGGCTCGACGGAAGGCTCGCGCGCAGGCAGGGGCGCTCCTCCTCGATCGGCACGCTCCTCGATCCGATCGCCGACAAGGTGCTCGTGCTCGCGGCGCTCGTGATGCTCGTCGGACAGGGAGTGATCCCGGCGTGGATGGTCGCGGCGATCGTCGTGCGGGAGGTCCTGATCACGGGACTGCGGCAGGCGGCGATCGAGCGAGGGGTGGTGCTCGCCGCGCGGGACCTCGGGAAGCTGAAGACCTGGGCTCAGGCGGTGGCCGCCGCCGTGGCCGGCTTCGCCGCCGCCGGCGCGTGGACTCAGCGCGCCGCCTGGTGGACGCTGCTCGTCGCGGTCGTCCTCACCTGGGTGTCGGGCCTCGACTACGCCCGCAGCGCGCCGCGGCTGCTCAGCCGTGCCCAGCCGGAACCGAAGTAGCGCCGTCCGTCAGGCCGCGATGTTCTGCGCTTCACACCATTCGTCGAAGCGGGCCCAGGCGCGAAGGTACTCGCGCAGGGCGTAGAAGCCCTCTTCGACCTCGGCCCGGACGGCCCAGTGACAGTGGCCGCAGTAGCCCTGATCATCGACCGCAGGAGCCTCGTTACAGCGAATGCACTCCTCCCACATGTGGTGGGAACGGCGCTCGGCTCGGCGCGGTTACGGCTCCGCGGCGTCCGAATCGCGCGCCGGTAGGGCCGCAGCCGCCCACACGGAGACCGTCGGCTGCTCGGTTTCCTCGGCGGCGAGAGCCGCAAGGATCGCTCGGCGCTCCCTCTCGTCGGCTTCCGGCGTGATCTGAACGAGCATTGCCGAAAGAGGCTAATGCCTCGCCGGGTTCCGGTCGATGACGGAGTCGTGGGTCAGCGTCTCGCCATGCTTGCGGCTGCGTGCGCAATCGCCGCCGTCTCGACCGGTGCTGCGTCCGGGTCTTCCAGGAGCCTCCCGAACTGGGCGGCTCCGCAGATCGCCACCGTGGTGGCGCACAAGCTGATGGGCGCCAAGAGCGCGCGCAAGTTCCGGCCCAACGCAGCCCTGACGCATCAGACGCTCACGGACCTCGCCGGCGACCTGAAGGCACAGCTCGGATCGGTGCCTCCGCCTGCGGACCCCGGCTCGGACTCGACGACGACCGGCACCACGGACACGACGACGACCACGACCACGACGAGCACCACGGGCGGAACGACGACCACCCCGGTCTCGAATCCGAGCGGGCACGAGACGATGGCGCAGCTCGACCGCACGCTCGTCCAGGCGATCGGCCTCGGCAAGGCGGCGAAGCAGTTCGTGCAGGGAGCGCGCGCCGACGGCCTCTCCGTTCCCGGTCGCTTCGGCTTCGAGGTCGTCGCGCGGCTGCTCGGCCTCCGCATCAACCATCCGGCGGCGCAGGACTTCCTCGAGCTGCGGCCGCAAGACAGGGCCACCCGCGCCGAAGCCGCGTACTCCGCGGCGCAGATCCTCGGCTTCGGCCTGCTCGACGACAGCTGGCAGATCGCACAGGTGAAATACCTGGCGAAGACGTTCGCGCTCCCGGAGCTCGACGACTGGCAGCGCCAGATCCTCACCGTCGCGTTCTCCAAGATCGGGATGCCCTACATCTGGGGCGGCACGAGCGACAACACCGAGGTCGACTTCGGCGTCACCGCGCGCGGCGGCTACGACTGCTCGGGCTTCGTCTGGCGCGTGTACAAGCTCCAGAGCTATGCGAACGAGGGCATCCTCGCTTCGACGATCCAGGGCCGGACGACGTACACGATGAGCGTCGAGGTGCCGCGCTCGAAGCGGATCTCCTTCAACAAGCTGCAGCCTGCGGACGTGATCTTCTTCGGCACGAAGGGCTCGAGGTCGCGCGGCCCGCAGGTCTTCCACACGGCGATCTACGTCGGCAACGGCTGGTTCATCCAGTCCTCCGACGAGGGCGTCGCGCTCGCACAGCTGACCGGCTGGTACAAGAAGCGGTTCGCGTGGGGCCGCCGGCCGCTGCGCGAAGCAGGACTCGAACCCTAAAAGATGGCGGCTGCGGCGCACAGTTACCCCCTTTTGGTGATGCCGCTACCTCCATCGGGTGATTCCCGCCCGGCGGCGCCGCCCCCACAATTTCCCTGTCTGGCGTCCCTACGATTTCCGCCCCTGGAGGCACAATGCTCGAGTGGAAGTCCCGCTTCGTGGTTCTTCTCGCCCTCGCGGTGATGCTCGCTGCGGCGTTCGGGAGCTTCCTCCCGCTCGCCCTGCACAACTACGGCTGGTAAGCACCGGCCCGAGACCTCGTAGGGGAGGAATCGGTGGCCGGTGACCAGCAGCAGGCCGTCGCCGAGACGGCCTCGGCTGGGATTCCGGCAAACGTCTTGGCGGTAGTCGCGCCCGTGATCGTCGCGGGCGCCGGCGCCGTCGGCTTCGCGATCTTTCGCTATGCCGACGCTCCGCGCTCGCTATCGGATGTCGCGGCGCTCTTCGGTCTGCTGGCGAGCATGGCCCTTGCCGAGCGCTTCCCGGTACCCGTCGAGGGAATGGGCGCCGGCGGCGTCACGCTCGGCTTCGTCTTCTCGGTCTCCGCGATCATCCTGCTGGGCTGGCCCGCGGGCGTGATCGTCGCGACGGGTGGCCCGACGTTCACGCACCTCCTCCAGCGCCGTCCGCTGCTGCGAGTCGCCTACAACGGCGCGATGTTCGCGCTCTCCGCGCTCGCGGCGGGGTTCGCGGTGGAGCACGTCCACGGGAGCTCGGTCGGGATCCTCGTCGCGCGGGTCGTGCTCTGCGGGTTCATCTACTACTGGATCGTCAACCTCGTGCTGATCAGCGCCGTCCTCTCGGCCGACTCCGGTCGCTCCTTCTTTGCGATCGCGCACGAGAACATCACGCAGACGACGGCTCCCTTCGCGTTCATGGCCTCGGCCGCACTGACGCTCATCGTCCTCTGGCAGCGTCAGCCCGCGCTGTCGATCGCGCTCGTCGGCCCGCTGCTGGCGATCGCCCTGTACCAGCGCTCGACGTTCAAGGCGATCCGGGCCATGCGTCTCGCGCTGACCGATCCGCTCACCGGTCTCGGGAACCACCGCAGCTTCCACGAGCGGCTCCAGCGGGAGCTCGTCGTCGCGGAGGAGCACGGCGCGTCGCTCGCGCTCTGTCTCGTCGACTTCGACGACCTGAAGAGCGTCAACGACCGCTTCGGGCATCCGGTCGGCGATCTCGTGCTGGGGCAGGTGGCCTCACGCCTGCGGCAGGGCGGCGAGTCGTTCCGGCTCGGTGGAGACGAGTTCGCGGTGCTCCTCCCCCGGCAGGACGAGCGCCAGGCGACGGCCGTCGCCCGCTCGATCGTCGAGCGCGTGGCGGCTCTCGACGTGGAGGGGGTCGGCCCGGTGACCGTGAGCGCCGGCGTTGCGACGTATCCGACGCACGGCACCGGCCGGGACGAGCTGATCAGGCTCGCCGACAGCGCCCTGTACTGGGCGAAGAAGGACGGCAAGAACCGCGTGCGGGCCTACGCCGCGGAGTCGATCCTCCGCGCCGACGTCGAGGAGCTCGTGGACACGCCCGGCCGCGCGGCGCAGTACCGGGCAGCGGAGAGCCTC
>JAICZB010000075.1 GCA_025933895.1 Thermoleophilia bacterium | reverse complement strand
CGGGGCGCGGAGCAGTTCGCGCGCCTCGCCCCCGAGGAACAGCTCGAGGTGGTGCACGACTTCGACGACGGCCGGCTGCACGGCGGCGTCTGGGACACGCTCAACGTCTCGCGCGCCTGGAGCGTCGTGACGCGGCACCTCTCGCAGCAGTTCTACGCGCACCCCTGGGCGTGGAACGAGATCGGCTTCGGCGGGCCCGCCTACCCGCGCGGCTACTCGCGCTTCGGCAGCCCGCACCTGCAGAACGCCGAGCGCGAGGAGTGGGAGGGGGAAGAGGCGTACGAGCGCGACCCGGTGCAGGACACGCAGGAGCGCGGGCTCGAATGAAGGACCTGATGAGCGTCGTCAAGGGCTCCGTCCAGATGCCCAAGGACAACGACTCCCCGTTCCTGCTCGACATGCACAAGCGCGGGCTGCAGAACCTCGATCGGATGGCGCAGTACCCCCTGTCGGCGCCGGTCGACCTGCTCGTCGTCGGCGCGGGCGCCGGCGGCGTGACGCTGGCGCAGCGACTCGCGCGCGCCGGCTGGCGGATCGTGATCCTCGAGAAGGGGCCGTTCTGGGATCCCGACCGCGACTGGGTGAGCGACGAGAAGGGATCGCATCCCATCTACTGGACCGACAAGCGGATCATCTCGGGCGACAACCCGATCGAGATGGGAAAGAACAACTCCGGTGTCGGCGTCGGCGGCTCGATGACGCACTTCGCCGGCTACACACCGCGCTTCCACCCTTCCGACTTCGAGGTGCGGACGCGCGACGGCGTCGCGGTCGACTGGCCGATCTCGTACTGGGATCTGAAGGAGTCGTTCGAGCGACTCGAGCTCGAGCTTCCGGTCGCCGGCCAGGACTGGCCGTGGGGCGACCCGCACAGCTATCCCCACGGCCCGCACCCGATCGCCGGCGCTGCGAGCGTCGCCTGGCAGGGCGCACTCGACGTGGGAATCGAGATGCGCGTCGGGCCGGTCTCCATCACGAACGGGGTCTTCGGCAACCGTCCGCACTGCATCTATCGCGGCTTCTGCCTGCAGGGCTGCAAGGTGAACGCGAAGGCGAGCCCGCTCATCACGCACCTGCCCGACGCGATCGAGTACGGCGTCGAGGTGCGGGCCGACTCGATGGCGGTGCGCGTCGAGGTCGACGAGGCCGGCCGCTGCACGGGAGTCACGTACATCGACCCGGACGGAATCGAGCGGTTCCAGCCCGCGGACGCCGTCGCCGTCTGCGGCTATGCGATCGAGACGCCGCGGCTGCTCCTCAACTCGACGAGCCGCCGCTTCCCACACGGCCTCGCCAACGGCAGCGACCAGGTCGGCCGGTACGTCATGGTGCAGGGAGCGACGCAGGTCGCAGCGCGCTTTCCGTACCAGCTGCGGATGTACAAGGCGCCGCCGCCCGAGGTCTCCTCCGAGCAGTTCTACGAGACCGACGACTCGCGCGGCTTCGCACGCGGCTTCTCGATCCAGACGGTCGGTCCGCTGCCGATCGACTGGGCGCAGCACGTGCAGGCGGAGGGACACTGGGGGCAGTCTTTACGCGAGTACATGCGCGACTACAACCACTGGACGCTCCTCGGCGTCCTCTGCGAGCTGATGCCGCTCGCCGAGAATCGCGTCACGCTCGCCTCGGAGAAGGACCAGTACGGCATCCCGGTGGCGAATTTCTCGTACTCGCTCTGCGACAACGACAAGCAGAACATCGCCCACGCGACCAAGAAGATGGAGGAGATCTGGGAGCACGCGGGTGCACAGGACACGTTGAAGATCGACCGTTTCGCGCATCTCGTCGGCGGCTGCCGCATGGGCTTTTCTCCCGAGGACAGCGTCGTCGACTCGAGCCAGCGCGCCTGGGAGGTCCCCAACCTCTTCCTCGCGGACGGCAGCGTCTTTCCCACCGAGGGCGCGGCCAATCCGGCGCTCGTCATCATGGCGCTGTCCGATCGCCTCGCCGGGCTGCTGAAGTCGAAGCGCCTCTCGCGGTCGGCGGACGCGCCCAGGAAAGGAGTACTCGCATCCCTCCGACGTTGAGCAACCCGCGCGACCTCTTCCTCCAGCTCCTCGCCGAGCTGCTCTGGGTCGAGCGTACGCTCCAGTTCGAAGTGCTCCCGAAGCTGCATCAGGCAATAGAGAGCGAGGGGCTCGCCTCGGCGGTCGCGGAGCATCTCGAGCAGACGAGAGAGCACGGTCCTCGCCTGGAGCAGGTATTTCGAGCCGTCGACGCGGAGCCGAGCTCGAATCTGAGCCCGCCGGTCGAGAAGCTCGCGCAGCATCACGACGAGCTGGCGGGAAACTTCGCCGACGGTCGTCTCGCCGACGTCTTCCATGCCGCCGCCGCTGCGACGACGGAGCATCACGAGCTAGCGGCGTACGACGTGCTACTCGCGCTCGGGCAACCGATAGGGCTCTCCGACGACGCGCGGGGTCTCCTCGAACGCAACCGCACCGAAGAGGCCGAGGCGCTCGAACGGCTCGAGACCGAGCTCCGGCGTCTCGCCGGCGACCTCCGAGGGTGAGGCAGGGCGAGGTCGACCGGCGGGCCCTCGCTGCCGACCTGCGCGCCGCGATCGAAGGCGAGGTGCGGTTCGACACCGCGAGCCGTGCCCTGTACGCGACCGACGCCTCGAACTACCGCCAGCCGCCGATCGGCGTCGTCCTGCCTCGGACGCTCGACGACGTCGTCGCCGTCCATCGCGTCTGCCACGAGCATGGCGCTCCGATCACGCCGCGGGGCTGCGGGACGAGCCTCTCCGGAGAGACGGTCAACTTCGCCGTCATCCTGGACTGCTCGAAGTACCTGACCGGCATAGGTGAGGTCGATCCGGAGCAGCGTCTGGTCGCCGTCGAGCCCGGCGCGATCAACGAGCACGTGAACCGGAAGGCCTGCCGGCACGGACTCGTCTTCGGGCCGGATCCCTCGACGCACGCGTACTGCACGATCGGCGGCAACGTCGGCAACAACTCGTGCGGCGCGCACTCCGTGCAGGCAATGTTCCTCGGGGAAGGCGGTCGCACCTCGGACAACGTCCATTCGCTCGAAGTCCTGACGTACGACGGGCTGCGCCTGCGTGTGGGCGCGACCTCGGACGGGGAGCTCGCCCAGATCGTCGCGGCCGGCGGTCGGCGCGGCGAGATCTACGGTGCGCTGCGCGACCTCCGCGACCGGTACGCGGACCTGATCCGCGCGCGATACCCGCAGATCCCGCGGCGGGTGTCGGGCTACAACCTCGACGACCTGCTGCCCGAGCGCGGCTTCAACGTCGCACGCGCGCTCGTCGGCACGGAGGGGACCTGCGTGACGGTGCTCGGGGCGACGCTGCAGCTGATTCCCGATCCGCCCGCGAAGTGCGGCATCGTCGTCGGCTACGACGACATCGCCACCGCCGGCGACCACGTGGGCGAGGCACTCGCATACCGGCCGCTCGCGGTGGAGGGCTTCGACGACCTCCTCGTCGAGTTCGAGCGCGAGGCCTCGCTGAACGTCGACGCGCTCGACGGCCTCCCGGACGGGAAAGGCTGGATGTACGTCGAGCTCGGCGGCGAGACTTCGGAGGAGGCGGGCGAGCGGGCCCGCGCGCTGCTCGGGGAGCTTCGACCGGCCGCGGTCGACGGGAAGCTCGTCGAGGGCGACGACGCGCGAAAGCAGCTGGCTCAGGTGCGCGAGGTCGGCCTGGCGATCGCCGCGTTCCCGAAGGGCGAGGATCACTGGGAGGGCTGGGAGGACTCCGCGGTTCCACCGGAGCGCATCGGCGACTACCTCCGCGACCTGCGCGCGCTCGCGGCCCGGCACGGCTTCTGGGGGACGTACTACGGCCACCTCGGCCAGGGCTGCATGCACGTCCGGTACGACTTCGACCTCCGCTCGAAGCGCGGGATCCAGAGGTTCCGCGCGTTCGTCGAGGCGGCGGCGGATCTCTGCGTGTCCTACGGCGGCTCCCTCTCGGGCGAGCATGGCGACGGCCAGGCACGGGCCGAGCTCCTCTACAAGCAGTACGGCGAGGAGCTCGTCGAAGCATTCCGCGAGTTCAAGCGCATCTGGGATCCGGACGGGAAGATGAATCCCGGCAAGGTCGTCGACCCGTACAGACTCGACGAGAACCTCAAGCTCGGCGCCGACTACGCGCCGTGGCGTCCGGCGGTGAAGTTCGCCTACGCCGAGGACAAGGGCGACTTCGCGCACGCCGCGCTCCGCTGCGTCGGGGTCGGCAGGTGCCGCCGACCGGACGGGATGGACGTCATGTGCCCGTCGTTCATGGCGACGCGCGAGGAGATGCACTCGACGCGCGGCCGCGCGCGTCTCCTCTTCGAGATGCTCCAGGGGGAGATCGTCACCGACGGCTGGCAGTCGGACGAGGTGATGGAGGCGCTCGACCTCTGCCTCTCGTGCAAGGGCTGCACGCACGACTGTCCGGTGGACGTCGACATGCCCACGTACAAGGCGGAGTTCCTCCACCAGCGCTGGAAGCATCGGCTCCGTCCGCGCCATGCGTACGCGTTCGGACTGATCGACCAGGTTTCGAGGCTTGCGTCGCGCGCGCCCGGGCCCGTCAACTTCGTCACGCACACGCCGCCGCTCGCACAGGGCTTCAAGCTCGCGGCGGGAATGACGCAGAAACGCGCCGTGCCGAAGTTCGCGCCGCTCACGCTGCAGCAGTGGTTCGCGCAGCGCGGCGGGACGACGAACCCGTCGGGCAGGAAGGTCGTCCTCTTCCCGGACACCTTCAACAACCACATGCACACGGACGTCGGCGTCGCCGCCGTCGAGGCGCTCGAGGCGGCGGGCTGGCAGGTGATCGTCCCGGACGGCCACGTCTGCTGCGGCCGTCCGCTGTACGACTACGGCTTCCTCGGCCTGGCCGAGCGCTATCTCCGGCGCAGTCTCGACCAGTTGCGCGAGTGGTATCGCGCGGGGATTCCGATCGTCGGGCTCGAGCCGAGCTGCGTGGCCGTGTTCAAGGACGAGCTCGGGAAGCTGCTGCCGCACGACGACGACGCGAAGCGGCTCGCGCAGTCCACCTACCACTTCGCGGAGTTCTTCGAGCGCTTCGACGTCGAGCCGCCGCGGCTCGAGCGCAAGGCGTTCGTCTGGGGCCACTGCCACCACAAGGCGACGGGCGGAATCGATCCCGAGGTCGAGCTGCTGCAGAAGATGGGCGTCGAGGTCGAGACGTTGACGGCCGGCTGCTGCGGGCTCGCGGGCTCGTGGGGCTTCGAGTCCTCTCATCACGAGGTCTCGATGCAGTGCGGCGAGCAGGGGCTGCTGCCGAAGGTGCGCCAGCTCGACGACGAGACGCTCGTCGTTGCCGACGGCTTCTCGTGCAAGACGCAGATCGAGCAGGGAGACACCGGCCGGCGGGCGCTCCACGTTGCGCAGGTGCTGAAGCTCGCGCGGGAGCACGGCGCCACCGGCCCGCAGGGGCCGAAGCCCGAGCGGCTCTACTACGAGGTGCGCCCTGAGCCGTCCCTCCCGAGACGGACCGTGCGGGCCGCGGTGCTGGTCGCGGCAACGGCGGGAGTCGTGGCGCTGGCGGCGAAGATGCGGCCGTAAGTTCTCGCTACACTGCGCCGGCGCGAGGCGCCGTAGCTCAGCTGGTCAGAGCGCTGCACTCATAATGCAGAGGTCGGTGGTTCGAGCCCACCCGGCGCTACTGGAGCGCGTCCCTCGAACGAGATACAGGAATGGCAACCGGAGTCAGAGTCGCAATCACGCTCGCCTGCACCGAGTGCAGGCGCCGGAACTACCAGACGCAGAAGTCGAAGCGCAACACGCCCGACCGCGTCGAGTTCCGCAAGTACTGCCGCTGGTGCGGCAGCCATACGCTGCACCGGGAGACGCGCTAGTGGCGAGGTCAACACGCCAGCAGCGCCGGCAGCGCCGCGCGAAGGCCGCGGGCACGCCGCCCCTCCGGCCCGCGCCCAGGCCGCGTCCGACCACCGAGGAGGAGCCGCCGAGGCAGCCGCCCGAGCCGCGCGCCGAGCGCCGCGACGAGGTCCGGCCGGGAGCTCCCGGCGTCCGCTTCTTCCAGGAGTCCTGGGCCGAGCTCAAGAAGGTCGAGTGGCCGACGCAGCAGGCGCTGATCAGCGGCACTGCGGTCGTCCTCATCGCGTGTCTCATCACCGGCGTCTACCTCTATGCGAACGACCGCGTGTGGGAGTACGTGGTCAAGCACGTGCTGCTGCGCTAGTCGCCGAGAATCGGGAGCCGAGAAGACGAAATGTTCCGCTGGTACGTGATCAACACCTATTCCGGGCACGAGAACAAGGTGAAGGCCAACCTCGAGCACCGGATCGAGTCGATGAACCAGCGCGCCCGTTTCCGGCGCGTCGTCGTCCCGACCGAGCAGGTGATCGAGACGAAGGACGGCCAGAAGGTGCAGATCGACAAGCGCACGCTCCCGGGGTACGTGCTCGTCAACATGGATCTCAACGACGACGCCTGGACGGTCGTGAAGAACACGCCCGGCGTGACCGGCTTCGTCGGCGCCGGCGCGACGCCCGTCCCGCTCTCGCAGCCCGAGGTCGACCGCATCCTCCACACCGGCGCCGGCACCGCGGTCGCCCAGCGCTCGCAGGTCGAGTTCCAGCTCGGGGAGTCGGTCAAGATCACCTCCGGCCCGCTCGCGGACTTCGACGGCGAGATCACCGACGTCAACCCGGACGCGCAGAAGCTCCAGGTGATGGTCAACATCTTCGAGCGGCAGGTGCCGGTCGAAGTCGGATTCGACAACGTCAAGAAGCTCGACTGAGGAAATCGATGGCGAAGAAAGTTCTCACCCTGATCAAGCTCCAGATCCCCGGCGGCCAGGCCAACCCGGCGCCGCCCGTCGGCCCTGCACTCGGCCAGCACGGCGTCAACATCATGGAGTTCTGCAAGGCCTTCAACGCGCAGACCGGCGACCAGAACGGCCGCATCACCCCGGTCGAGATCACCGTCTTCGAGGATCGCTCGTTCACATTCATCACGAAGACGCCGCCGGCCGCCGTCCTGATCAAGGAGGCGCTGCGGCTGGACAAGGGCTCGGGCGAGCCGAACCGGACGAAGGTCGGACGGCTCTCGCGCGAGCAGGTCGAGCGGATCGCCGAGACGAAGATGCCCGACCTGAATGCGCGCGACATCGACCAGGCGGCACGGATCATCGCCGGCACGGCGCGCAGTATGGGTGTGGAGGTGGACCTCTAGTGGCCCAGCACGGCAAGCGCTATCGCGCAGGGCGCGCGACGTTCGACCGCGAGCAGGTCTACTCGCCGGTCGAGGCCGTCCGCCTGCTCAAGGCGATGGACGACACGAAGTTCGACGAGACCGTCGAGCTGCACTTCCGGCTCGGTCTCAACGTCCGCCACGCGGACGAGCAGCTGCGCGGCACGCTCATGCTCCCGCACGGCAGTGGCAAGGAGGTCCGGATCGCCGTCTTCGCCGAGGGTGACAAGGCCCGAGAGGCGGAACAGGCAGGTGCGGACGTCGTCGGCTCGGCGGACCTCGCGAAGCAGATCGAGGAAGGCTTCACCGAGTTCGACGTCGCGATCGCGACGCCCGACCAGATGGGCAACGTCGGCAAGCTCGGCCGCATCCTCGGCCCGCGCGGCCTGATGCCGAACCCGAAGACCGGCACGGTGACGATGGACGTCGCAAAGGCGGTCTCGGAGGCGAAGGCCGGGAAGCTCGAGTACCGGACCGACCGCGGCGCGAACGTCCACGTCGTGATCGGCAAGAAGAGCTTCGACGAGCGGGCGCTCGTGGAGAACTACGCCACCGTCCTCGACGAGATCGTGCGCGCGAAGCCGTCGGCCGCGAAGGGCCGCTACATCCAGCAGATCACGCTCACGAGCACGATGGGCCCCGGCATCCACGTCGACCCGGCCCGGATCCGGGGGATTGTGGAGGAGTTGGACGAGCAGCCGCAGGAGGCCGCTACAGTTCCGGCCTAGCAACTGACCCGCCGAAGACCACTGGCAGCCCTCTTCGAGAGGACGGAAGACCAGTCGAGGTGAGATGAAGAGAGAACAGAAGGAACAGGTTGTCGACGAGCTGACGCAGCGGCTGCAGGCTGCGGAGACGCTGCTCGTCGCGGACTACCGCGGGCTGACGATGCCGCAGATCGACGAGCTGCGCACGCGGCTGCTCGAGAGCGGCGCGCGCTTCACGGTCGTCAAGAACACGCTCACGCGCCGCGCGGCGGAGGCCGCCGGGGCGGATGCGCTGCTCGCGCTGCTCGACGGCCCGAGCGCGATCGCGTTCCTCGACGCCGACGGCGACATGGTCGCGGCGGCGAAGGCGCTGGCGGACTCCGCGCGCGAGACGCGCGTGCTCGAGATCCGCGGCGGCATCATGCAGGGACGCGCCGTCACGGCGGCCGAGGTCGAGACGCTCGCCAAGCTGCCTCCCACGGAGGTGCTGCGCGGCCAGGTGCTCGGTGCGATCGTCGCGCCGCTCACGGCCCTCGCCGGGCTCCTCAACGCGCCGCTGCAGAACCTCGTCGGTCTGATCGACGCGCGCATCGAGCAGCTCGGCGGCGAGGAGGAAGCCGCGCCGGAGTCCCAAGCGGAAGCAGAGCCAGAGGCAGCGCCGACGGAGGAGGCAGCGGCCGAGGACGAGCCTGCGGCGGAGGCCGAGGAAGCACCGGCTGACGAGGAGCCTGCACCCGAGGAGCAGGCGGCCGAGGACGACACACAGGCGGACGACACAGCGTCCGCCACCGAAGAAGAAGAGGAGAAGTAGATGGCTGGTACCGACAAGATCTTCGAGGAGCTCGGAAAGATGTCCGTCCTCGAGCTGGTCGAGCTGAAGAACAAGATCGAGGAGGAGTGGGGCATCACGGCCGCCGCTCCGGTGGCGGTCGCTGCGCCCGGCGGGTCGGCTGCCGGCGGCGACGGCGCCGCAGCGGAGGAGAAGACCTCTTTCGACGTCGTCCTCGCCGCGGCGGGCGGCCAGAAGATCCAGGTGATCAAGGTCGTGCGCGCGGTCACCGGTCTCGGCCTCAAGGAGGCGAAGGACCTCGTCGACTCGGCTCCGAAGCCGGTCAAGGAGGGCGTCGCCCAGGAGGAGGCCGACCAGAT
>JAICZB010000021.1 GCA_025933895.1 Thermoleophilia bacterium | reverse complement strand
GCCTCCCTCGGATGGAGTCGCCTGCTTCGCCCGGCTCTACCTCGCGGTCACCGAGGGAGTCGGCGCCGACCTGACGAGCCAGGGGTTCGCCGACGCGCGCTTCCTCGAGACCCTCGACATCCGGTTCGCGGAGCTGTTCTTCTCGGCCCTCGACGCGTACGGGCGCGATCCCGCGAGCACGCCGTCGGCCTGGGTTCCGCTGTTCGCGCAGCGCTCCCGCCGCGGCATCGCGCCGCTCCAGTTCGCGCTCGCAGGGATGAACGCCCACATCAACCGCGACCTGCCCGTCGCTCTGGTGACGACCTGCCGCGAGCTCGGGCTCGATCTCCGGGAAGGGTCGCCCGAGCACGCGGACTTCGAGCGCGTGGACGCTCTGCTCGCCCAGGTCGAGCGGCAGGTGAAGGGCGCTTATCTCACGGGCTGGCTGGCCTGGATCGACCGGCTCGTCCACCGTTTCCGCCGCATCGACGACGTCGTGGCGATGTGGGACGTCGATCGCGCGCGTGACGCGGCCTGGACGAACGCGCAGGCGCTCTGGGCGCTCGGCAGCGAGCCGCCGCTCGCGGGCGACTACCTGCTCGCACTCGATCGCATGGTCGGCCTCGCGAGTCGCGGGCTCCTGATTCCTGCGGACTCGTGGCTGCTCAAGCTCGGTCGCGTACTGTCACGCTGAGGAGGTCACCGCTGTGGGCTTGGACGCCGCGTATCGGAAGCTGACGGGGGCGGGCGGCAGGTTGTTCGCCGACCCGCAGCCCGTGCCGGACCAGGTCTCCTTCCAGATCGACAACACGAGCGCGGCCTACTACGACAGCATCTACTACAAGCTGCACCGGAAGGACCTGCAGCCCGTCCCGGAGCCGCGGGTGGAGGAACCCCGGGTCGACCTCGCCGACGTGCTCGAGGCGGAGTTCATGACGGCGATCACGACGGCGAAGAAGATCAGCTTCCACGCGGTAGGCGACACCGGAGCCGCGAAGGTGAACAGCTTCCAGACCGCCGCGCAGGCCCTCGAGCACGAGGCGAACGTTGCCGACGCGATGGTCAGGGACGTCCAGGTGGGCGGCGCGGCCGGGCCGGCGTTCTTCTTCCACCTCGGCGACGTCGTCTACAACTTCGGCGAGGGGCAGTACTACTACGACCAGTTCTACGAGCCGTTCCGGGCGTACGACCGGCCGATCTTCGCCATCCCGGGCAACCACGACGGCATGGTCTTCGGGGACAAGCCCGACCTGCCGCAGGTCGAGACGCTGACCGCCTTCCTGCGCAACTTCTGCGCCACGACGCCGGGCCCGTCCCCCGACGCGGGCAGCGTCGTCCGGTCGACCATGGACCAGCCCGGCGTCTACTTCACTCTCGACGCCCCGTTCGTCTCGATCGTCGGTCTCTACACCAACGTCCTGGAGAGCCCCGGCGTCATCTCGAGCCAGAGCGGCCGTTATCCGGTGCTCGCCGGCGACGAGCAGCTCCACTTCCTCGAGGCCGAGCTCGCACGGCTCGCCCCGGCCCGGAAGGCCGGCGAGCGTGCGGTGATCGTGGCCTGCCACCACCCGCCGGCCTCGGTCGACGCGGGACACGGCGGCGGCAGCGGCCTCGCGCGGGACATCGACAACGCGTCGCGTGCAGCCGGGTTCTGGCCCGACGCCGTCCTCTCGGGGCATGCGCACCTGTACCAGCGCTTCACGCGGCGGGTCGACGGGCGCGAGATCCCGTACATCGTCGCCGGCTCGGGCGGCTTCGCCGCCACCCAGCCGATCGGGGGACTCCCGAAGACTCCGGTCACCGTCGGCGAGTACACCCTCGACAAGCCGCCGATCGTCGAGTTCGGCTATCTCACCGTCGCCGTCGACATGACCGGCCGGGACCACCACCTCACGATCGCGTTCCACGACCGCAGCAACACCCGCATCCACGACACCACCCACCTCAACCTGAGGACCGGCAAGATCCTCGCCCGCTGAGCCGGCTCAGCAGAGCAGCGTGAGGACGAACGGGGCGCTCGGCGTCGAGAGGAAGCCGAGTTTCACGGTGTGCGCGTCTGCGGGGATGCCGGCGGTCGGCGGAGGAGTCTTGCCCGCCGGATCTTCCTCCGGGACGGCGAGCCAGGAGCAGTTCGTGATGTCGTGGGTGAAGGTGATCGTGTACGAGCGCTTTCCGTCGAACCGGCCGCTGGGTGTCTCGGTCGAAGCCGACTGTGCAATCGATCCGTCGGCGTTCACCACCGCCCAGAGGCGGATCGCGGGCAAGCCCCGCGGGCCGGTATCGCCCTTGGCGCCTTGACTGCCCTGAGCGCCCCGGTCGCCTTTCGCGGCCGCGGCTCCTGGCTTTCCCGGTGGGCCCTGTGGGCCGGTGGCGCCGCGTGGGCCCGTCGCGCCCGGGACTCCGTGCGGCCCCCTGCTCGGCCGGGCATATCCGGCCGCCAGGCTGCCGCCGACGGCGACCACGAGGACGGTCGTGGCGAGAATCCGTGCGCCCGCAGGCACGCTGGAGAGCGACTCGCGCACAGCCCGGATTCCCCTCGGCCTGCCGAGCCGGCCGAGATTCCGTCTGCTCAGCGCCGCCGCCGCGCGCTCGCCGGCCGCGGAGTGCAGGCTCGCGGCTCGCTCGAAGTAGTCCTTCGCGGCCACCCGGTCACCGAGGAGCGCGGCGCGGCTGCCGAGCCGGTCGAGCGCCCACGCCTGGGAGCGCGTGTCCCCGAGCTTGTCGGCGGCGTGCAGTCCTTGCTCGAGCGCGTGGCCCCAGGCATCGAAGCGGCGCGCGAGAGCGAGTCCGGTCTCGGCGACCTTGACGAGCTGCAGCGCCTCCTGCCAGCGCTCGCTCTCGTGCGCCCAGTCGAGCAGGTTGAAGACGGCACCGAGGTCGTCGAGCGCCTGGTCGGCCGAGAGGCTACCGGTGGCGAGGCCGGTGAACAGGTGCACTGCCTTCTCGGCCCAGCCCGAAAGGTCGGAGATCTGTTGCAGCCGCTCGTTCAGCTGGGCCAGCCCGGCGACACGGTCGGGCCGCTCGTCACGTCGCAGCAAGCCGCGGCGCACGAGCGAGTCGAGCACCGGCTGGATCGGGTCGACTCCTGCCAGCTCCGCCAGCCGTTCGGCTCCCAGCGACGCGCCGTCGAGCGCGGCGAGCGCGGCGACTACGCGGTCCTCGTCCTCCGTCAAGGAGGAGAGGAGCAGGTCTGTGAGCCGCGCGTGGGGCGAGCCGGCGAGGTCCGCTGCGAGATCGGCGAGAGCAGCTCCGTCACGTGCGAGACCCGCGGTCTGGACGATTGCCAGCGGATGACCGGCGAAGGCGGTGCAGATCCTGACCGCGGCGTCGCGCTCGGCCCCCGCGGTCGCGCGGCCGAGCTGGATCTCCAGCAGCCGGATCGCGGCCTCCGTCGGCAGGCCCGTCAGCTCGAGCGCCGCAGGCACCTCGGCGGCCGGCTCGCTCCGGGCGACGACGAGCGTGCACTGCGGAACGCGTGCCCGCAGCTGGTCGAGAGCCTCACGGGTCAACGGCGGCTCGTCGAGCAGCAGCAGAGCCCGCTGGCGTTCGAGCAGCTCCCATAGCTCGTCCTCGCCCGGCTGCCACATGGGATCGCCGGAGGCGAACTCGGCGGCGAGCGCCTCGACCAGGTCGGCCGGCCCGCCGAGGGAATCCGGGCCCAGGTAGACCACGCCGTCCGGGTAGAGGTCGGACTGCTGCTGGCCGGCGAGGAACCGGAGGATGGCCGTCTTGCCGAACCCCGGACGCCCGTTCAGCTCGATTCCGGATCCGGGCGGCAGCGCGCGGAGCAGCTCCAACTCGGTCTCCCGGTCGAGCAGCTCCGTAAACGGCAGCGGCAGGCGCGCCGCCGGCGCCGCCTTCGTCTGGGGCGCCGACTCTCGCGCCCGCCGGTGTAGGCGCCCGGCAGTCTCACTCGCCTCGTAGACGAGGTCGCCGACGACGATGCTCTTGGTCGTATCCGACACGAGGCCCTCTCGATCTCGACTCGAGGCGCCGCGATCCAAGCCTCCTCCTCGCGGGGCGCGATGTCAACCGAAGCGCCCGTTCAGGGGTTGACAGGGGGCTGCGCCGGTGGGACGGTTGGCGCGCCGGCCCGGGGATGACGGCTCGCCCAGTACGTCCCTGCGGCCCTTCGGCCGGTCGACGCGAGTGGACCGACCGAAGGAGGGCTTCGATGCAGAACGGGCGACTGACCCCGAGGCAGCTGGCGTCGATCTACCACCCCAAGCTGGGGCTGTTCCTCGCGGCCGGCGACGCGGCCGCCTCCTGGAACACGATGCGGCTGTACCTGCTGCAGCGCTACGGCTCGCGCGGCGACATCTACCCCGAAGGGCCGCTCGGCGCCTACCGGAACTACGCCGGCCAGTGCCGGTGCAAGGAGCTGTACGGGAACAACGCTGCGGTGCCCGGCACCAGCAACCACGGCCTCGGGCACGCCGTCGACGTCGCCGAGCACCAGATGGCGAACCTCGTCGACCAGCACGGCGGGCTCTTCGGCTGGCATCACTGGGACGCGAAATGGGAGTGGTGGCACCGGGAGTACGACGGCGGCTTCAGACGGCCAGACCCGGGGCCCGACAAGGCAAACCCCGTGCTGCGCAAGGGCTCCGGCGGCGTGGGGCAGAAGCCGCTCGTCGAGGACTTGCAGCGGCGCCTGAACGCGCTCGCCGACGCCGGGCTGACGATCGACGGCGACTTCGGCGGCAACACCGACAAGGCCGTGCGCGCGTTCCAGCGCTCCCAGCGTCTCAAGGCCGACGGTGTCGTCGGAGCCGGCACGTGGCAGGTGCTCCGTGCGGCGAAGCCGGCGCCGCAGCCCAACCGGAAGAAGAAGCCGCAGCCGTCGCCCAAGCCGAAGCCTCAGCCGGCGCCGACGCTCTTGTCCGGCTTCGACGTGTCCGACGTCCGGGGTGACATCGACTTCGACAAGGCGCACGCTTCCGGGATCGGCTTCGCGGCCGTCCGCGTCGCCGACGGCGACGTCCGCGACGCGCGCTACGGCCCCGGCCGGATCAAGGCGCTCCGCGAGAGCGGCCTCGCCTGGTTCCCGTACCACTTCGGACGCGTCGCGTCGGAGCAGAACAGCGAGCGGAGCGGCGCCGCGGAGGCCGCGATGGCGATCAAGCTCGCGCGCGCGGGCGGCTGGGGACGGAAGAGCGACCTACCGCTCGCGTACGACTTCGAGACTCCGAACGGCCAGCCGGCGGCGAAGTGCGCCCGCCATCTCGTCCAGTTCGTCGACGCGTACCGGAGGGCCCGCGGCCACCACCCGATCATCTACACGGGGCCCGGTTTCTGGACGGCGATCCTGCCGCACCTCACCGCCGCGCAGAGCGACCGCGTGCGGCGCTGCCCGCTGTGGATCGCCCACTGGAGCGTGAAGGATCCCGGATCGCTCGATCCGTGGGGCGACGACTGGATGCTGTGGCAGTACTCCGACCGCGGCACGATCGCCGGCGTCTCGAGCAAGTGCGACACCGACTACTTCCGCGGCACCGCGAGCGATTTCCCGAACCTGATCGTCAAGTGAGGCCCTTGTGCGCCTTGCGATGAGCACCTATGGTCACACGAGGAGAGACTGCCGTACGGGAACGGAGGCCGGGTGACCGAGCTGATCGAGCCCATTAGCGACGTCTCACCCGTGCGGCAGGTGGAGGCGAAATCCAGGGGAGACGAAGGGCGCCCGCCGTCGTTCACCGAGCTCGTCTACGCGCACCACGACTGGTGGAAGGCGCGCCGGGCCGGCACGCCCGATCATACGGCCGAGGCCGCGTACGACACTGTGCTCGCGGCCTTCGAGGCGCGCCACGGCCAGATCGTCCGCGCGTACTGGTGCGCGGAGGTCGAGAGCGCCGTCGCGCTGACCGAGCGAGCACGGCTCGGCCGCCTGCTCTCGCCCGACTACGGCTTCCACCGTGAGAGCGACTGGGCGACGAAGAACGTTCCCGACGTCGCCGCGGAGCTGCACCGCTGCGACGAGCTCG
Source organism: Thermoleophilia bacterium (assembly GCA_025933895.1). Lineage (GTDB taxonomy): Bacteria > Actinomycetota > Thermoleophilia > Gaiellales > Gaiellaceae > Palsa-739. The sequence goes on along the minus strand of JAICZB010000021.1, from coordinate 10,448 downwards.
CGGTACGGGCCGACGCCGTGCTCACGGGCGTGCGCCAGAGGATCTGCCTCGAGCTCGTCGTCTCCAGCGCCTCCCACCTGCTCAGCCTCGCCGACGAGAGGGCCGGCTCCCGCGACAGGGCGAAGAACGCCGCGGCGCTCGAGCAGGAGCGCGCCGAGATCGCCAAGATCGAGGCCTACTACCGCGAGGCGGCGAACGGACAGGCACAGCTCGTCTACTTCGGCGGGATCGCGATGGTCATGGTGGCGGTCGCAGCGCTCGCCGCCCTCTGGCTGTCGATCACCTGGGCGACTCCGGTCGCCGCCCTCATGGCCGGCGCGGTCGGCGCGGTCGTGAGCGTGATCCAGCGGATCAACACCGGCACGTTCGAGCTCGACTACGACGTCGGCGGCCCGTACGCCATGTTCCTCGGCGGGCTGCGGCCGCTGATCGGCGGCGCCTTCGGGATGGCGATCACGTTCGCCTTCGACGGCGGTCTGCTGCACCTTCCCGTCGCCGCCAGCGCGAGCACGCACGACAGGCGTCTGGCCCTGCTCGTCCTCGGCTTCCTCGCCGGCTTCAGCGAGCGCTGGGCTCAGGACACGCTGACGTCCGTCCTGCCCGGTGCGCAGGGGAAGTCCAAGTCCGCGCCCGTCAGCGGCACCGCCGCGAAGGATCCTCCGGCGGGAAAGGAGCCGGCTCATGAGTGACGCACCGAGGGGTCTCGCCGTCCGGACGCAGAAACGCTACGGCTGGCGGCCCGACCACCCCGACATGCGCGACTTCCTCATGGCGGTCGAGCCGGCGAAGGCGCTGCCGCGGAGGAAGAGCCTGCGCGCGCAGATGCCGCCCGTCTACGACCAGGGGCAGCTCGGCTCGTGTACCGCCAACAGCATCGGCGCGATCCTCGAGTTCAACGAGCTGAAGCAGGCCGAGGCCGACGCGGCCACGCCGTCGCGGCTCTTCATCTACTACAACGAGCGCGCGATGGAGGGGACGGTCTCGCAGGACTCCGGCGCGGAGATCCGGGACGGGATCAAGTCGGTCGCGCAGCTCGGTGCGCCGCCGGAGAAGGCGTGGCCGTACGTGGTCGGCAAGTTCGCGCGGAAGCCGCCGGCGAAGGCGTACAGGGCGGCGCTGAAGCACCAGGCGATCCGGTACGCGCGGGTGGCGCAGACGGAGATGGGAATCCAGAACGTGCTCGCCGCCGGGTATCCGATCTCGTTCGGGTTCACTGTGTACGAGTCGTTCGAGCGCGACGTGGGCCCTGACGGGGTCGTCCCGATGCCGGAGCCCGACGAGAGCACGCTCGGCGGCCACGCCGTCGTCGCGATCGGCTACCGGCAGATCCGGCGGCAGCTGTACTTCGAGTGTCGCAACTCCTGGGGGCCGGACTGGGCGGACGACGGCTACTTCTGGCTGCCGGCGGGCTACGTCACGAGTCACAGCCTCGCGCGGGATTTCTGGGTGATCGAGCAGGTCGAGTAGGAGGGGAATCGTGGCAGTAGACGAGAGGCACCGAGCCGACGGAGTGTTCGAGGGCGGCGGCGTGAAAGGCATCGCCTTCGCGGGGGCGATCGCGGCCGCGGAGCGCGACGCCGGAGTGAAGGAGTGGGTGAACCTCGCCGGCACCTCGGCCGGGTCGATCGTGGCCGCACTTCTCGTCGCGGGCTACGACGCCACGGGCATCCAGAAGCTCCTCGCCGACGCGAAGTACTCGCGCTTCGCCGACACCGGCCCGGGCGGAGTCTGGTTCGGCGGAGTGTTCAACGCGCTCTTCCGGCTACGCGGGGCCGCGCCTGGGAGGTACTTCCTCGAGTGGATGGCCAAGCAGCTCGCGGCCTCGCCGCTGGCCAAGGAGCTGGGCAAGAGCGAGCTCACCTTCGCGGACGTCAAGCGGCGCGACCTGCCCCCGAGGGATGAGCTGCCGGACATCAGCGACGCGAAGTACGAGCGGGCGAAGTACCGGCTGCACGTGATCGGCTCGGACATCACCACGGGCCGCATGATCATCCTCCCGGACGACCTGCCCGACTACACCGACGCGTCCGGCAAGCCGTTCGACAAGGACAGCTTCCCGCTCGTCCAGGCCGTCCGGATGAGCATGAGCTACCCGTTTCTCTTCACTCCTGTCGTGCTCCACCGCCAGGGGCGTCCGGTCTACGTCGTCGACGGCGGGTTGCTCTCCAACTTCCCGATCTGGCTCTTCGACAGCCCGAACCCGAAGCGCCCGACGTGGGGGTTCCGGCTGCACGGCGGCACGAGCGTCAACGAGGGCCTGCCGTACCGGAAGATCCCGCGCCCGCTCTGGGAGGTGCCCCTTCTGAAGGCGATGTTCTCGGCGGCCACCGAGGCGTGGGACCGCGAGCAGATGGAGCAGGTCGTCTCGGCGCGCACCGTCTCGATCCCGACCCACCAGATCAGCACCACCGACTTCGGCCTCACGAGGGCGGATGCCGACTCGCTGTACGCGTGGGGCGTGAACGCCGCGCACGACTTCTTCACGGCGCCCGACCAGGTGGCCTACCTCAACTCGTTCGGCAAGACGCTCGCGTCGGCAGGCTCAGCGCCCGGCCGGCAAAAGGAGGCAAGCAGCGCGGTGACCGTCCCCGGCTGAGGCCGGTTGGGCGAGGCTCGGATCCTCCACCGCGCAGCGGTCGATCGCGACCGGGCAGCGGGGATGGAAGCGGCAGCCGCTCGGGATCGCGACCGCGTCCGGTGTCTCGCCCTGCAGGATCTGCGGCCGGTGCCGGTCACGCGGATCGCGCCGCGGCACGACCGAGAGCAGCGCCTTCGTGTATGGGTGCTGCGGGTTCCGCACGACCGCGGCCGCAGGCCCTTCCTCCACGATCCGGCCGAGGTACATGACCGCTATCCGCTGCGCGAAGCGGGCCGCCGTCGAGAGGTCGTGCGTGATCATCAGGATCGCGAGGCCGTCGCGGCGCAGGCCGTCGAGGACGTTGAGAACTCCCGCCCGGACCGAGACGTCGAGCATGGAGACCGGCTCGTCGGCGACGAGCACCTCCGGCTCGAGGACGAGCGCCGCCGCGATCGCCACGCGCTGCCGCTGCCCGCCGGAGAGCTCGTGCGGGAAGCGGTCGAGATAGAGCTCCGGCGGCGAGAGCTCGACGCGACGCAGCGCCTCCTCGACGTGCGCGGAGCGCTCGCTCTTGGAGCCGCCGAGGCCGTGGATCAGGAGCGGCTCCTCGACCACGGCGCGCACCCGGAAGCGCGGGTCGAGCGACTCGTAGGGATCCTGGTAGACGACCTGGATCCGGCGGCGCAGCGGGCGCAGCTCGCGGGAGCCGAGCGGCACGAGGTCGCGGCCGCCGAAGCGGATCGAGCCCGACACCGGATCGACGAGGCGCAGCACCGCCTGCGCGGTCGTCGTCTTGCCGCAGCCCGACTCGCCGACGAGCGCGAGCATCTCCCCGCCCTGCAGCGAGAGCGACACGCCCTCGACCGCGTGCACCATCCGGCGCGGTTGGCGGGTGACCGTCCCCACGATGCCGCGGTGGATCGGGTAGTGCACGACCAGATCGTCGACCTCGAGCACTGTCGGCTCCGCGCTCATGCCGGCACGCGATCGTTGAGATGACAGGCGGCAGCGTGGTCTTCTGCCACCTCCTGCAGGCTCGGCCGCTCGACACACGCTGCGAAGGCCGAGTCGCAGCGCGGCCGGAACGGACAGCCGTCGATCGGCCGGTCGAGGCGCGGCGGCGCACCCGGGATCGAGAGCACCGGCTCGTCCAGCCCGGCGAGATCGGGCGACGCCGCGAACAGCATCCGGCTGTACGGGTGGCCGGGCGAGTGGTAGAGGAGGTCGAGCGGCCCGCGCTCGACGATCTCGCCGGCGTACATCACGGCGCAGCGGTCGCAGAGCTGGGCGACGACGGGTAGGTCGTGCGTGACGAGGACGAGCGCCAGCCCGAAGTCCCGGCAGAGCGCGTCGAGCAGCTCGAGGATCTGCGCCTGCACCATCACGTCGAGCGCTGTCGTCGGCTCGTCGGCGATCAGCACCCTCGGATCGCACGAGAGCGCCATCGCGATCGCCGCCCGCTGTCGCATCCCGCCTGACAGCTCGTGCGGATAGCGCGCGGCGCGGCCGGCCGGGATCCCCACGGCCTCGAGCAGCTCGGCGGTCCGGGAGCGGGCAGCCGTCCCCCTGGCGCGATTGTGGAGCTCGAGGCTCTCGACGATCTGCTCGCCGATGGTGCGCACCGGGTTCAGCGCGTTCATGGCGCCCTGGAAGACGATCGCCACGTCCACCCACCGGTGCGGCCGCATCGCCGCCTCGCCGCCCGAGAGGATGTCCGTCCCGTCGATCAACACGCGGCCGGACACGCTCGCGCTCGGCGGCAGCAGCCCCATGATCGCGAGGGCCGTCGTCGTCTTCCCGCACCCGGACTCGCCGACGAGCCCGAGACGCTCGCCCGGCTCGAGCGAGAGGCCGACGCCCTGAACGGCATGCAGCTCGCCGCCTTCCGCGAGGTCGAACCAGACGTGGAGGTCCTCGACCCGGAGCAGCGGAGCGCTCACAGCGCATCCGTTCCCCGGCCGACGAGCGGCCGCAGCCGGAACGTGCGCGCGGACAGGTGCGCGACGCGCAGGCGCGGGTTGAGCGCGTCCTCGAGCGAGCCGCCCACCAGGCTGCACGCGAGGATGATCAGGGCCACCAGCGCGCCCGGAGGCACGATCGCCCACCAGGCGCCGGAGGAGATCGCCGTCCGCTCGAACGCGTGCTCGATCACCTGCCCCAGCGAGGTGGTGCTCGGGTCGCCGAGGCCGAGGAACGAGAGCGCCGTCTCGTCAAAGATCGCGACGGCGATCGTGAGCACGGTGTTCGCGATCAGGAGCGGCGCGACCTGCGGCAGCACGTGCCGCAACACGATCCGCGTGTGGCCGGCACCGAGCGCCCGTGCCCGCTTCACGTACACGCGCTCCCGAACGCTCTTCACCTGCGCCCGGATCACGCGCGCCGTGCTCGTCCACAGGAGGATCCCGATCACGATGATGATGTGGAAGAGGCTCGGGCCCCAGATCGCGGCGACGACGATCATCAGCGGCACGTCCGGCACGACGAGGAAGTAGTCGGTGATCCGCATCAGGATCGTGTCGACCACGCCGCCGAAGTAGCCGGCAACCACGCCGATCGCGCCACCGATGGCCATAGAGACGAAGGTCGCGGCGAAGCCGACGACGAGCGAGACGCGCACGCCCCACATGAGGAGCGTGACCATGTCGATGCCGCCGTCGTCGAGGCCGAGCGGGTGCCTCCACGACGGGTGCCCGAAGACGCGCCCGACCTGGGTGTGCAGGCCGTAGGGAGCGATCCACGGTGCGAGGACCGCGGTGAGCCCGACGAGCACGAGGATGGTGGCTCCGATCACGGCGGCGGGCCGCCGGCGAAGCGTCTGGAACAGGAATCCCCGGCGGCTCGACTCGACCTCCGCCGGCGCCTCGATCAGAGGAGCGACATTGGTCATTTCCCGCTCCGGCGCCGTACACGCCGGCGCCTCCGCTCCTGGGTGAGCTCCGCCGAGCCTACGCTCACTCGGTGATCCTCGGGTCGAGCTTGAAGTAGAGGAGGTCGGCGATCAGGTTGCAGATCACGACCGAGATCGTGAGGAGCAGGAACGCGCCCTGCAGCATCGGGTAGTCACGCTGCAGGACGGCCTCGTAGACGGCACGACCGATGCCCGGCCACGAGAACACGATCTCGATCAGGATCGCGCCGGCGACGATGTAGCCGAGCGAAAGCGCGACGAGGGTCGTGATCGGCAGCATCGCGTTCCGCAACGCGTGCTTGCGCACGATCGTCCAGGGCTTCAGGCCCTTCGCTCGTGCCGTGAGGATGTAGTCCTCGCCGAGCGTCTCGAGCATCGCCGATCGCACGATCAGGGTGTACTCGCCGTACAGGACGAGCCCGAGCGTGAGCGACGGCAGGACGATGTGCGACGCGAGGTCTTTCAGGTGCTGCCAGAACCCCGGGTTGAGCAGGAACTCGTTCGTCATCCCGCCGGTCGGCAGGACTCCCGAGAAGATGATGATCAGCATCAGGCCGAGCCACTGCGTCGGCATCGAGTAGAAGCCGAGCGCGCTCGAGACGGTCAGCGCCTCGACGGGCGTGCCGCGGCGCCAGGCTGCGATCACCCCCGTGAGCGTGCCGATCAGGATCGAGAAGAGCGTCCCGAGCGTGACCATCGGCAGCGTGTTGATCAGCGCGATGCGCAGTTCCTTCGACACGGGCTGCTCGTACTCGAACGAGACGCCGAGGTTCCCGTGCAGGAGCTGCTTCAGGTAGATGACGTACTGCTCGCCCTTCGACTTGTCGAGCCCGAACTGCACCTCGAGCGCGTGCCGCAGCTGCTGCGTCGCGTGCGGCACGCGGGAGAGGTTCGTGACGGCGCTGCCGGGTGCGAGGCGGAAGAGGACGAAGTTGATCGTCACCGCCACGAAGATCGTGACGACGGCGAAGCCGATCCGCTTCAGGACGTAGTCGATCCCCCGCACGAGGAACCTCCTACTTCTGGTGCACCTGCGTCAGGCCCTGGATGTTGAGCTCGTTGAACGGCCCCTGCGCCGTGTTCTTGAAGCCGACCCAGCTCTTCGAGACCGCGCTGACCGAGTCGTCGTTCGCGAGCCAGAGGTACGGCCGCTGCTTGTACAGGTACGCCTGCATCTGCCAGACGATCTGGCGCCTCTTGGTCTGGTTCGGCGTCAACTGCTGCTTCGAGTACATGCGGTCGTACTTCTTGTTGCAGTAGCCCGAGTCGCTCCAGCCGCCGTACTGGTCGCACGTCACGACCGAGAGCATGAAGTCGGGGTCGATCAGCGCAGTCCAGTCCCACATCGCCAGGTCGAAGCCCTGGTACGTGTTGTTCGGGCCCGACATGACCGAGAAGGCCGTGCTCGAGTCGAGCGCCTTCTGGTTCAGCTGCACGCCGATCTTCTTGAAGTCGGTCTGGATGATCTGGAAGGTACGCGGGATGCTCTGCACGTCGGTCGGCGTGATGACGTTGTAGGACATCTTCTTCCCGTGCGCGAGGCGGATACCGCCCGAGCCGCGCTTGAAGCCGGCCTTGTCCAGGATCTTGTTCGCAAGGTCGAGGTTGAAGCTGACCGTCTTCAGGTGCGGGTTGTGCCAGGAGCCGGTCGTTGCGGGGATGATCGAGTTCGCGGGCTGCGCCGCGCCGAGGAAGGTGACGCTGTCGATCTTCTTGCGGTCGATCGCGTGGTCGAACGCCTCCTTGACCTTGAGGTTGAGGAGCTCGCGGTGCTTCTTCTTCTTCGGGTTCGAGTTGATGATGAAGTCGGTCTGGTCGAGGCCCGGCACGTCCGAGACGGCGAAGCCCGAGTTGCGCAGCGTCTTGATCGCCGTCGCCGGCACGGTCTCGAGCGCGTCGAGCTGGTGCGCCTTCAACGCCTGCACCATCGCGTCGTCGTTGGAGAACTGCTGCAGGCCGAATCCCTGGACCTTCGGCTTCACGCCCCAGTACGAGGAGTTCCGCTGGAACAGCGCGATCGACTTCGGCGTGTACTTGACGAGGTTGAAGGGGCCCGAGCCGACGACCGGAGCGCCGTTGGCAAATCTCTTCAGCCCGGCTCCCTTGTGGCCGAGGTGCTGCGCCCAGATGTGCTTCGGGAGGATGAAGAACTGCTGGAACTGGCCGAGCACGTTCCCCGCCGCCTGCTTGTAGTGGACGACGAGTGTCGTCGCGTTGGGCGCGCTCGCCTTGGTGATGTGCGCGACGAGGCCGGCGAGGTTCGCCGTCGCCCCGCCCTCGTACTTGATCGCGATGTTGATCGTCCACGCCGCGTCTGCCGCCGTGAGCGGCTTGCCGTCGCTCCATTTCGCGTGGGGCTGCGTCTTGAACGTCCACGTCTTGCCGTGGTTCGACGAGTGCCACGAGCGCGCGAAGAACGGCGCGAACTTCAGGTGGCTGTTGTACTGGACGAGGACCGGATAGATGTATTCGAACGTGCTGTAGGCGTCCTGGTTGAACGCGACGAACGGGTTGAGCGAGTCGATGCCCGAGGCCGTGCCGACGCGGAATGTGCCTCCGCTCGCCGCCGCCTTCTTCCCGGACCCGGTCGCAGTCGTCGCAAAGATCAGCGCGGCGATGATCAGTGGAGCCGCCGCCAGCCACCTCTTACGCATCTCGCCCTCCCTCGTCAGCCCTTGAACGGCGATTCGTCCACCGTCAACGTGCGTGCGTCCGCGTCGAGCGTACAACGGACCCCCAGCGGAATGGAAGCCTGGTGCTTGCCGTGTCCGAGCGGGAGCTTGTAGAGAACGGGCACCCCGAGCGGCTGCAGGTGCTTGTCGAGCACGTCCTCGATGGACTTCGTCGCCCGCCAGTCGGAGACGTCGCGCGACAGGTCTCCGTAGTCGCACTTGTTCATCTCGCCGACGACGACGCCGGCCAGGCCGTCGAGCTTGCCGGCGTGGCGGAGCTGCGTCAGCTGCCCATCGATGTAGTAGGGCGGGGCGTGCGTGTCCTCGAAGAAGAGGATCGCGCCGTCGGTCTCGAGCTCCCACGGCGTTCCGAGCGTCTGGAGCAGGAGCCACAGGCAACCGCCGACGAGCGGAGCGGTCGCGCGGCCGGGGGCGATCGCGCGCACGTACGGGTCGTCGGGGTCGCGCGGCACCTCGCCCGCGACGTCGCCGCGGAGCACGGCGAGCAGGCGCTCGTGCGTGAAGTCGCTCGTGTCCTTGTCGCCGACGCCCATCAGGCCGTACCCGTAGAACGTGGGGAAGCCGGTGCGCTGCCGGATCGGTACGTGGAGCGACGTGATGTCGGAGTAGCCGACGAACGGCTTCGGGTTCGCCGCGATGAGCTCGAAGTCGAGTTGGGGGATCATCTCGCTCGAGCCGAACCCGCCCTGGAGTGTCTGGACGACGTCCACCTCCGGGTCGGCGAAGAGCGCGTGGAGGTCGTCGGCGCGGCTGCGGGCGTCGCCGGCGACGTAGTCGTCGCGCGCATAGACGCCCGGCGCGAGCTTCACCCGATAGCCGTGGCTCTCCCACCATTCGACGCCGCGCTCGACCTCCGAACGCATGTCGTAGGAGCTCGCGAGCGCGGCGACGCCGATCGTGCCGCCGTCAGGCAGGGGTCTCATCGGCGTGTTCTACACCGTTGCGAGACCGGTCAGGGTCTCGACCACGAGCGGCCCGATCGTCTCGAGGTCGTAGCCGCCCTCCTGGACGACGACGGTCGGGAGTCCGAGCCCGCCGAGGATCCGGCCCGCCTCGCGATAGCCGGCCGCAGTCACCTCGAGCGGGCTCTCGGGATCGCCGGCGGCCGCGTCGACGCCGAGCGCGACGACGAGCGCCTGCGCGGGGGCTGCGAACTCCGCTGCCTCCCGGACGGCCGCGAGCCACTCGTCGTCGCCGGTTCCCGGTGCGAGCGGCAGGTTGAGGTTCGCGTCGTCGTTCTCGGCGGCGAAGCCGAGGAAGTGCGGGAACCAGCCCGTGCCCGGGTCGACGTGCACCGACGCGGTGAGCACGTCGCTGCGGCCGAGGAACAGTTCCTGCGTCCCGTTGCCGTGATGGGCGTCGATGTCGACGACGGCGACCGGGCCCCCGACTCGCGTGTGGAGGGCGGCGGCGGCGATCGCCGTGTTGTTGAGGTAGCACGAGCCGCCGTAGAGCGAGCGCGTGACGTGGTGTCCGGGCGGCCGGCAGCAGGCGTACGCGAGTCGCTCGCGGCCTGTGACGAGGTCGACCGCCGTCAGCGCGACGTCGACCGCCGCGCGCGCCGCCTCCCACGTTCCCGGCCCGATCAGCGTCATCGTGTCGTAGGCGAAGAGCCCGGGCCGCGCCCACACGGCCGCCGGAGTCGCGGGCGTTCGCCCGCTCGTCAGCTCGGAGCGCGCGAAGACGTACGGGACGACGCGATCGGAAGGAAGGGCCGCGGCCGACCACTCGTCCCACGCCGTGCGCAGGAACTCGACGAGCGCGGGGTCGTGTACCGCCAGCAGCGCCGAATCGTCGTGCGCGGTCGCGGTTACCTCGCGTGCGCCTGCCGCGGCGAGCGCCTTGCGTATCGCGACCGCGCGCGCCGGCACCTCCGTCGCCGTCGTCCGCACGCCGACCCACATCTCCGCCACCGGCTCGTGCCGGAGACAGTCGTCGCTCCAGACGAACGGCAGCATTAGGGTCGCACCATGTCACGGCCCCGCGACGACGGCATCGTCATCGGCGCGCTAGAGCCCGGGCCCCGCAACTCGATCGCCGACGCCGGCGTGACGGTCGGACACGTCACCGTCGAGCGAACCGGCGTGACCGCGATCGTCCCATCGTCCCTGCCGCTGCCGGCTGGCATTGCCGTCCTCAATGGAGCGGGGGAGCTCACCGGCTCGCTCGAGATCCGGGAGTGGGGCCTGCTCGAGACGCCGGTCTACCTCACGTCGACGCACGCCGTCGGCCGGGTGTACGACGGCGCCGTCTCGGTGGCGATGGCGGC
>JAICZB010000311.1 GCA_025933895.1 Thermoleophilia bacterium | reverse complement strand
GACGCCGAGTCGCTTGGCGAACTCGTGGAGGATCTGGAGCGAGGGGACGCGTGCGCCGGCCTCGATCCGGGAGACGTATGCGGAAGTGCACCCCTCGAAGGAGAGCTGGCGCTGTGTCAGTCCCGCCGCCCGGCGCGCCTCCTGGAGGCGCTGGCCGACAGCTGCCGGGTCGTCAACGTGCGTGGAAGGCCGCCTGGGCATCGCGCCAAGACTACAGGCAGACCGATTCCAAGACGAACGGGCCGGCTGGCGGCGGACGAAATCGTGCTCCGCCGCCAGCCGAGAAGTGGACCTCGTACTACGGGCGCGGCCAGATGCCGTCTGCCAGAACGAGCGCGAACAACGCCGCGCCGAGGACGACGGCGAGGTAGGTGATTCTCGCTTTCATCGGGCTGTCCCTTCTTCGATTGACAGAACAGCCCGGCCGGGCGACGCACCTTATATCCAAAGCGTCGGTTGTTGCTACCTGTTGTTGCTGAAGCGATAAACTCGAGATGAACTTGGCCCTGTGGCAGAGGAAGTAGCGCGATCGCCGAGTACCGCGTCATCTGTGTCGTCCGCCGCGCCGACGGCCATCCTCGGGCGGTGGGCTGCTCGGCGAGCGGCAGCAACGTCATGTACGACGACCTCTGGACGATCGAGCAGGCCCGGAATGCGATAGAGCAGGGCCACCGGCTCTACGTCCTGAGCCCGGGGAGCGGCGACCGGACGGAGCTCGACCTCGAGAGCTACGACGAGCTCGAAGACCTTCCGACCTGCGGCTAGCCCGATACGCTGGGCCGGCTCGGAGAGGTGTCCGAGCGGTCTAAGGAGCGCGACTGGAAATCGCGTACGTGCTGAAAGGTGCGTCGCGGGTTCAAATCCCGCCCTCTCCGCCTCGAGGCTGCAAGCGCCGGCGGCAAAGCCGCCGGCCCGCGGCCGAAGACCTCTCAGTCGTGGACGCGGGCGATGAGATCGGCACGGCGCAGCACTTTCTGCGCCGTGCCGGCGAGCCGGACGTCGAAGCCCGCGTCACGGGGAAAGAGCACCTTGTCGCCGGGCGCGACGCCTTCGGCCTCGGGGCCGACGGCGGTCACGATCCCGCTGCGGCACTGCCACTCCGCGCTCGCCGGGATGATCAACCCCGCGCGTGTCTCGGCCTCTTCGTCGGTCGGCTCCACGACGACGTGGTCGTCCAGCGGCTCGAGCGAGAGGCGAAGCGGGCGCGTGTCCTCCAACACGCGTCCACGATACTCCGCGAGATGCCGTCGCAATCGCCGTTCGTGGAGCTGGAGGTCGGGACGCGCACCGTCAAGGTGACCAATCCGGACAAGGTCTTCTTCCGTGCGCGCGGAGAGACGAAGCTCGACCTCGTGCAGTACTACCTCGCGGTCGGCGAGGGGATCGTCCGCGTCCTCTACGAGCGGCCGACGCAGCTCAAGCGCCACCCGGACGGCGCCGAGGGCGAGGCGATCTACCAGAAGCGCGTGCCGAAGCACCGGCCCGAGTGGATCGAGACCGCGACGGTCACCTTCCCCTCGGGCCGCACCGCCGACGAGCTCTGCGTGACCGAGCTCGGGCAGGTCGCGTGGGCCGCCAACCTCGCCACGATCGACTTCCACCCGTGGCCGTCGCGGCGGAGCGACGTCGAGCGTCCCGACGAGCTCCGCATCGACGTCGATCCGCAG
>JAICZB010000287.1 GCA_025933895.1 Thermoleophilia bacterium | reverse complement strand
TCGGCGTCGCACGGCGCCTCCGCGACGTACAGGGCCAGGTCCGGATTGGGCGAGTCGATCCGCCTGAGCGGCAGCTCGAGCCCTGTCTCCTCCCGCAGCTCGCGCGCGGCCGCCTCGTCCGGCGACTCTCCCGGCTGCCGAGCGCCCGACGGCGGCGTCCAGGCCCAGTCGCCCGCGAAGTCCGGACCGAAATGGGCGCGGTGGAGAACGAGGAACTCCCGCTCCCGCCCTCCCCACCGGCAAGCCGTCCCACGCTTTCTCCATCGCTAGGCCGTGAACGTCTCGCGGTAACGGCCGAAGAAGGTCGTCTCCGGGAGCGTCGCGAGCAGGCTGCGTTGCTCGCCGAGGCGGATCGACAGCGTTCGCTCGGGGGCGAGGTCGCCACTCCGGTGGCCGTCGGCGAGGACGGCCGCGCCGACGTCCGGCGTCGCGTTCCGCACCGTCAGCTCCGCGCCCCGCGGCACGACGAGCGGCCGCGCGTGGAGGGAGTGCGGCGCGATGAACGTGATCGCCATCGCGTCGAGCCCGCGAACGAGGACGGGACCGCCGTTCGAGAGGTTGTACGCGGTCGAGCCCGACGGCGTCGAGCAGATCATCCCGTCGCACGAGACGACGCCGAGGTCCTCGCCCGCGATCGCCCAGCCGAGCTCGATCATCCGGCCAAGCGTCGAGCTCGTGGCCACGACGTCGTTGACGGCGACGAAGGTCTCGCCGTCGAGGCGGCCCTCCAACGTCGGTTGCTCGATCGTCCGGTACTCGCCGGCGAAGACCCGCAGGAGATCGTCCTCGAGCCGCTCCGGTGCGATCGAGGCGAGGAAGCCGACCCGTCCGAAGTTGACGCCGATCACCGGGACGCCGGTGCCGAGCAGGCGGGCGAGCGTGCGAAGGATCGTCCCATCCCCGCCGACGGCAACTGTGAGCTGCGCGCGCTCCGGCTCGTCCACGATCTCCACACCGGCTCGTTCTGCGACGGCACGCACGCGCTCGACGGCCGCGTGCACGTCGATGCGGCTGTGCGCGACGACCGCCGCCGTCTCAACCGGCGAGTGCGTGCTCGATTCGCTCGTCGAGGTCATCGGGAAGCGTCGGCTGCTCGGAATGCGCGAGGTGCAGGAAGATCTCCCGGTTCCCTTTCGGCCCCGGGAGCCCGGAGTCTACGACGCCGCGGACGCTCGCCCCCCACGACGGCGCGGCTTCGGCCACCTCGCGGACGACGCGACCCCGCACGGCCGGATCGCGCACGACGCCTCCCTTCCCGACGTCCGCGCGGCCCGCCTCGAACTGCGGCTTCACGAGCACGACCGCCTGCCAGCCCGGCGCGCAGAGACGGAGCACCGGTGGCAGCGCGAGCCGAACCGAGATGAAGGAGACGTCGCAGACCGCGAGCTGCGGCGGGAACGGGAGCTCGGAAAGCTTCCGCGCGTTCGTCCGCTCCAGCACGGTCACGCTCGGGTCCGCGCGGAGTCGCGGGTGCAGCTGCCCGTAGCCGACGTCGAGCGCGATCACGCGCGTCGCTCCGCGCTGGAGGAGGACGTCCGTGAAGCCGCCGGTGGAGGCGCCGACGTCCACGCAGTCGAGGCCGGCAGGATCGACGCCGAGGCCGTCGAGCCCGTGTGCGAGCTTCTCGCCTCCGCGCGAGACGTACGGCGGCGGCCGCTCGACCTCGAGCTCCGCGTCCTCCTCCACCTGGTGTCCCGGCTTGTCGTAGCCGCGCACGAGACCTGCGAGGACGAGCGCCTGCGCCTGTGCGCGCGACTCCGCGAGCCCGCGCTCGACGAGGACGACGTCCAACCGCTTCTTCACGTCGCGGCGGCGTCTCGGTAGCCACCCTTGCCACGGAGCCAGTCGAGGTCCGGTTCCCAGCCGTCCACCACGTCGGCAAAGCCTTCGTTGCGCGCTGCCGGCTCGATCAGATTGAAGAGCTCGTGCTGCGCCGCCTGCTCCCCCGTGAGCATTCGATCGAGGAGCGGGAGGAGCTCGTCCGCGCTCCAACCTTCGAGCGGATGGCGGCGAAGCTCCCACTCGAGGTACTTGTTGTAGGGACGGACGCGGCCTCCGAGCGCGAAGATCGTGCGCAATGCGTGCGGAATCGCCTCGGCTGCGTCGAGCCGCGTCCCGTAGCGCAGCGAGCGGTAGGTCTGGTTGATGTAGGCGTCGAGCGCATCCCGGACTACGCCATCTCTGCTGCCGGTAGGGAGCGATTCCTGCTCGGCCACGACGCGCGTCAGCTCGCCGCCCGTCTTGTCGAGCACCACTCGCGCATGGGCAGCGGCGTAACGGCTGTGCTCCGAGGAGTCATCGCGAATCTCGTCGAGCGTCGCGCTCGCGATCTCGGTCGGCTCACCGCGGATATGCGGAAACTCGCGATCGAAATCCTCTCGGGCTTCGGCGGTCGCGAGGACGACGCAGACGTCCCAGTCCGACCGCTCGTCGACCATGAAGTCGCGGCCGCGGGAGCCGAAGATGTACAGCCCGAGGATCTCCTCGCG
>JAICZB010000220.1 GCA_025933895.1 Thermoleophilia bacterium | reverse complement strand
GCCGACGAGATCCTGCTCCAGGAGCGCGCCGCGGCCGCGAAGCTCGCCGAGTCCTTCGACCGCGCCACCGACGCCGCCTTGCGCGAGGTCGGCGTTCGCTGACCTCGGCGGGAGGCGAGCGGTAGTCGAGTTCGAGTCAGGCGATGCGCTGCTCGTGATCGACGTCTTCGACGAGTTCGACCACGACAGCGCGACGTCGCTGCTCGCGTCGTTCCGCGAGCGCGGCGGCCGACGGGCCGGGCGGCGACGTCATCCGACCGCTTCTGCCACGAGACGGCGATCACGTGCTGCTCAAGCACCGCTACTCCGCCTTCGACCACACCGCCCTCGACTTGCTGCTGGAAGCCAAGTCCGTTCGATGCGTCCTGGTCATCGGGGCTGCGACCGAAGGATGTGTCGTGCAGACGGCGCTCGATGCGCGTGAGCATGGGTTGAAGGCGACGATCCTCGCCGACGCGTGCGCGACGATCGACGCGGAACTCGAAGCGCTGGCGCTCCGCTACGCCGAGGACGTCGGCGGGATCCGGGTCGAGCCGCTGCGATCCGGTCGTCAGGACCGCTAGTCCGCGTTCTTTCGCGACGGGATCGTCAGGAGGCCGACGTCGCTGCGGTGCTCGACCTGGAGGGTCGTATGGTCGATCCGGAAGCGGTCGCCGAGCATCGCTTCGAGCTCCCGGCGGATGCCGTGACAGTCGTCGCCCGGGTGGACGAGGACGTGCGCCGAGAGTGCGGGGAAGCCGGAGGACACCTCCCAGACATGGAGGTCGTGCAGGCTTTCGACTTGGGGATGGGTCGCGATCGCCCGGCCGATCTCCTCGACGTCCATCCCCTGCGGAGCGGCCTCGAGGAGCACACGGCCGGACGCCTTCAGCAGGCCGTAGGCCGCCCAGAGCATCGAGGCGGCGACGAGCAGCGAGGCGATCGGGTCGGCGCGGTCGAAGCCCGTGGTGATGATGATCAGGCCGGCGATCGCCGTCGCGATGAAGGCGAAGAGGTCGGTCGCGAGGTGCAGGTAGCTCCCGCGAATGTTGAGCGACTCGCGGTCGGCCTTCGCGAGCTGCTGCGTCGCGAGCAGGTTCACGACGATCCCGGCCAGCGCGACGATCAGGATCGCAAGACCTCCCGGCCTCGGCGGGGTGACGAGCCGGCGGATCGCCTCGTAGACGACGAGGCCGGAGAGGACGAGCAGCGTCGCGCCGTTCGCCTGCGCGGACAGGATCTCGGTCCGTCTCAAACCGAAGGTGAGGTTCCCGCGCGCGGGTCTGGCGACCAGCCGGATCACGACCAGGCTCATCAGCAGCGCGCCCGCATCGGTGAGCATGTGCGCCGCATCCGAGAGCAGTGCCAGCGACTGAGCGAGAATTCCGGTCACGACCTCGGCGACCATGAAGCCGACGACCAGTGCGAGCGCGATCCCGAGCCGGCGCGTGTCCGTATCCGCACCGGCCCGAGCGTGCTCGGCGTGCGAGTGGCCCTGCTGCCCGTGCATGAAGCTCATTCTTGCCGAGTTCGGATCCCTGCCTTGACGCGACCTCTACGTTGGCTGGAGGAGGGCTTTCAGTCACGAAAGGAGGTTCCGCGTGGAGCATCGGCATTCGCATGACCAGCCCCGCTCGCTCACAGGGAGCGCCGTCCAGGCGACGCTGCACTGCCTGACCGGCTGCGCGATCGGCGAAGTGCTCGGCATGGTGCTCGCGACGGCCCTGGGGTGGGGCAACGCCGCCTCGATCGCCGTGTCGGTGGCGCTCGCCTTTCTCTTCGGCTACGCCCTCACGATCCGGCCGGTGCTGCGAGCCGGCGTCGGTCTCCGCCGCGCGGCCGGCGTCGCCTTCGCCGGCGACACCGTCTCGATCGGGACGATGGAGATCGTCGACAACGCCTTCATCCTGCTCGTGCCCGGCGCGCTGGCGGCCGGCCTCGCCGACGGTCTCTTCTGGTGGAGCCTCGCGCTCAGCCTCGTGATCGCGTTCGTCCTGACCGTTCCGGTCAACCGCTGGCTGATCGCACGCGGACGGGGCCACGCCCTTATGCACGAGCTCCACGCGCACTAGGCACAACCGTCTCGGCTACCGCCGGAAGCGGTAGATGCGCACGTCGTGCTGTGCCATCCAGTCGCGGAACTGCCCGTTGGAGACGGCGACGGTCCGGAACGTCTGATGGCCGGGCTCGATCGGCGGCGGCAGGGGATCCTGCACGTACTCGAACAGGACCTCGCCGCCCGTGATCGGCCGTCCGTTCTTCTTGTGCGGCAGTCCGCTGAAGCCGACCCTGCTCGTCGCGCTGCCGGTTCTGACGGCGATGACGTAGAGGAAGCCTCCTGCCTCGCGCGCGGCGAGCTGGACGTCCTTGGCGCTCGCCTTGACCCTGCTCCGCGCGTTGGGCGCGACCAGCGCGGGTGCGACGGAGGCAGACGTGAGCTCGCCGAGGAGCGGCCGGAGCACCTGCTCCCAGAAGGTCCAGTTCCAGCCTGCCTGCGCATCGGCCGGCCGAGCGATCTGGGTGAGATGACCGCCGAAGAAGGCGAGCCCTCGCGCCCCGTTCACGATCGCCTGGTAGGCCATGAAACGCTCCTGGTTCAGGGTGGGGAAGCGCGGGATGTTCGCGGGGTGCTGCTCGGACGCGATGACGCCGCTCCACGCGATCTGCAGCGTCATCCAGACCGGCTTGCTCCCGGCCGCCTGCACCATCCTCCGCGTGACGTCGCCGACGACGCCGATGTCACGGCGGCGTCCGCCCGCGTGCTTCCCGGGCGGGTAGGACACCGGATAGATGTCGGCGCCCGTGATGTCGAAGGCGGGCCGGTACGGCGTGAGCTTGGCCGCGGTGCCGACCGGAGCCTGGGTGATCACGACCGGATGGTCGGGATCGGTCGCCCGCAGCTTGCGGTAGGCGCGCACGAGTCCGGCGACGGGCACGCGAGCCGGCCGGTTGGGATTCGCGGGCTCGTCGATGCCTTTCCAGGCGCCGAGCGCCGGATGGCCCTTGAGCTCCCCGACGATGCTCGTCAGCAGCTGCTCGTTGGCCGCGAGCGTGCGCGCAGGCAGGTCCGGGACGTTGCCGAGCTGAAGCCAGCAGTGGAGGCCGTGCGCCGCGGCCGCGTCCAGCACCTCCCGCTCCGCAGCGATCTGTTGCGCGATCGACTCGAGGCTCCAGTCGGGCCGGCCGACGCGGATGAAGCCCGCGCCGCCCGCCGCGACCTCGGCCAGAGCGTCCCGGCCGCTGGGCGCCTTCGCACCCGCCGGCGGGCCGTTCGAGAGCACGAGAGGAAAGGTCTTGCGCCCCTCCACGACCAGGGCTCCGGTCGCGCGATCGACACTGACGACGCTCATCAGATGCCGGCCCGGTAGCCGAAGAACTCGTGGTCGGCGTTGTACCCGCCGTAGCTGCCGCCCACAGGGGCGAAGGATTCGACGAACTCCACGCCGCCGATCCACTTCACGAGCTTGTAGCCGAGCTCGACCTCGTTGCGCAGCCGCAGCGGTGCACCGTGGACGCAGCCGAGCGGCTCGCCGTTCAGCTCGTAGGCGAGGATGGTCAGCCGGTGGAACATGTGCTCGAGCTTGTGCACGTCGTAGTAGAAGCCGCCGTCCGGACCCTCGACGAGCGAGTAGAAGACGACGTAGCGCACGTCCGGCTTCGGGCGCACCAGGTCGCAGATCTCGCGCATCGGGACGCCGGCCCATTTCGCGACGCCCGACCAGCCCTGGATGCAGTGGTGCGCCGTGATCTGCTCCTGCCGCGGCAGGGCCTTCACCTCGTCCAGGCTCAGCTCGACCGGATTCTCGACCTCGCCGGAGATCCTCAGTCGGTAGTCGGCGAAGTCGTTGACGGACATCGCCTCGTACTGCGCAGTCTCGGGCATGCGCCCGTTGGCCCAGAAGTAGGGAGCGATGTCCCGCTCGTCGTACTCGCCGGGCCGAGGATCGAGGTGCTCGAACCAGCCCTGGACCGGGCTGACGATCGCGCTGCCGATCCGCTGCACGAGCCGCGGACGGCGCAACGTCAGCGGCGTCGCGTACGACCACGCGGCGACGACGACCGCCATCCACCCGATGTAGATCCCGAAGCCGCCCCAGCCGTGGCCGTTGTTGCCGAGGTTGATGTGGTTCAGGTTCGGCAGCAGCCCGGTCGTGAAGATCATCGCCGTGTGGAGGAAGGTGAAGACGAGGAACCAGCAGAGAACCCAGAAGTGGACGGTGCGCGCCAGCTGGTGGTTGAAGCGCCGGCCGGCGAGCCGGAT
>JAICZB010000063.1 GCA_025933895.1 Thermoleophilia bacterium | reverse complement strand
TGGGCGAGCGTCCTCTCGCCCGGCCCTCGACCTCCTGTCTCATCCCGGAGGCGGTCAGTGCTGGAGTCGCGTTAGAAGTGGGCTCGCGGAACCTATTGGAGCCGAGCCTCTACCGAGCATTGACTCGACCTCCTCGCTAGCACGGACTGGCATCTCGGTCGACTAGTGCGGCAACTAAACGCGCTTCTATGCGGCGACGCGGTTTCCGGTCAGGCGGCGACGCGGGTTCCGGTCAAGAGCTCGATGAAGGCATGGACGACGGCCGGATCGAACTGTGTCCCTGATCCTTTTCGGATCTCGTTGATCGCGTGTTCTAATGGTTGCGCGCGTCGGTAGGGACGGTCGTTGGTGATCGCGTCGAAGGTGTCGACGACCGAGAAGATGCGTGCAGCGAGAGGGATCTCCTCTCCCTGGAGCTGGTTCGGGTAGCCGGAGCCATCCCAGCGTTCGTGGTGGGCGGCAGCGATCTCGGCCGCCGTGCCCTTTAGATACGGGATCTCGGCGAGGATCTGCCGGCCGAGGGTGACGTGACGCTGGATGCGGCCCAGCTCGCTGGGGTCGAGACGATCTGGTTTGAGCAGGATTGCGTCCGGGACGCCGATCTTGCCGATGTCGTGGAGGAGAAAGCCGTATTCGAGCTCGGGGTCGTCGGCGAGCTCAGGGGCGACGCGGCGGGCGAGGCGGAGGGCTAGATCGGTGACACGGCTGGCGTGGGCGCCGGTCTCGTCGTCGCGAAGCTCCAGCGCGGCCGCGAGCGCACGGACGGTGACGCGGTACGAGTCCTGTAGGGCCTCGAGCGCAGCGTGGTTCTTGATTGCGTAGCGGATCGCGCGGTCGAGGATGGCGGCGCTGATCTCTCCCTTGACCAGATAGTCGGCCGCGCCGATGCTCGCGGCACGTTCGTCGATCTCGCGGTCGTCCATGCCGGTGAGGAGGATGACCGGCATGGCTCGGCGCTCGCCGATGAGCGCGCGAGCGAGGTCGATGCCGCTCTCGGCTCCGCCGAGGCGGTAGTCGACGAGGCAGACGTCGAATCTCGCGCGGCCGGCGGCGTCGATCGCGGTCCCGTAGTCGCGTGCCCAGACCAGCTCGTGCCGGGGCGCGGGAAGCTCGGCGAAGAGGTCCCGCGTAAACTCGTAGTCCTCGTCGTCGTCTTCGACGACAAGGACGTTTCGAGCAGTGTTCGTGAGCTCAGGCATGGTTGCCATTGGTCGGAAGGGCGACGATCTCGAACCAGTACTGCGAGAAGACGGTCATTGCCTCGACGAGGCCGTCGAAGGTAACCGGCTTGGTGATGAAGGAGTTGACGCCGAGCGCGTAGCTGCGAACGATGTCTTCCTCGGTCTTGCTGGTGGTAAGGACGACGACGGGAATCTGGCGAAGCTCTGGGTCGCTCTTGATCTCCACGAGAACCTCGCGACCGTCCTTCTTGGGCATGTTGAGGTCGAGCAGGATGAGGCCCGGCCGCGGCGCGGCGGCGGGCTCGGCGTACGCGCCGCGCCGGAACAGGTAGTCCGTGAGCTCCTCCCCGTCGGCGACGAAGCGGACATCGTTGGCGAGCCGGCTCTCGGTGAGGGCATCCTTCGTCATCAGCCGGTCTTCCTCGTCGTCGTCCGCGAGCAAGATCGTGATCGGAACGCGTTCGGTCTGCATCAGGCTGCCTCCTCGACGAGCTCGGTGGTCTGCAGGGGAAGCGGCAGGGTGAGCGTGAACGTCGAGCCCTGGCCGGGCGCGCTCGTCGCGGTGAGCTCGCCGCGGTGGCGCCAGGCGATCTTGCGAGCGATAGAAAGGCCGATCCCAGTCCCCTCGTACTCCGAGCGGCTGTGGAGCCGCTCGAAGGCGGAGAAGATCCGCTCGGCGTACTTCGGCTCGAAGCCGATCCCGTTGTCTTCGACCGCAACCAGGCAGCGACGCCCGTTCGCGGCCTCACCCGCGAAACGTGACGGTTCACCCTCGACGATCTCGGCACGGATGCGGACGACCGGCGGAACGCCGTCGCGATGGAACTTCAACGCGTTGCTGAGGAGGTTCTGGAGCAGCTGTCCCATCTGCACCCGATCGGCAGCGACGACGGGAAGCTCGCCGATCTCGACCTGGGCGTCGAGCTCGCGGATTCGAGCCTCTAGGTCGCCGGCCACGTCGCGCGCGAGCGCGGACAGGTCGATCGGCTCGAAGTCGCGCTGCCTGCTCGAGACTCGGGCAAAGGAGAGGAGATCGTCGATCAGTCGCTGCATCCGCTCCGCCGCGTCGTGCATCCGGCCCAGATCGGATGTCGCCTCCTCGGGGAGGTCGTTGCCGACTCGTTTCGGCAGCCGCTGCGCATACATCCGGATCTTCCTCAGTGGCTCCTGGAGATCGTGCGAGGCAACGGAGGCGAACTGCTCCAGCTCGCTGTTGGAGCGAGCGAGCTCCGCGGCGCGCTGCTCGGCCACGGCCGTGCGTTCGGCGACCCGTTCCTCCAGGCTCTCGTTCAGGTCCGCGAGTTGGCGATTGGTGTCCACCACGCGAGCGGTCCCGATCGACATCCGGCGGAGCAGGAAGAGCGCGACAAGCGCGACCAGCCCGAAAGCCACCAGCGCCGCCGAAAGAATCCAGCTGTCCGATCCCGCGAGAGCCGGATACAACGCCGCCGTCGGTTCGCTCAGCAGTACGCGCCACTGAGAGCCGGCCAGCGGCGAGCTGGCCGCGTACTGCGTGCTTCCATCGCCGACGAAACGGCCGCCGTGCGGAGCGACGAGCCCACCGCGAAGCCTCGCGCCGAGCGTCAACCGATTGGTCGACTCAGCGACGACCCGGTTCTCTCCGTCCACGATGTAACCGACCTGCGCCGGATTCGCCCCCGACTCGTGCAGGTAGCCGTTCAGGAAGGTGACGAGCACCCTTGCGTCGAACGCCTCCACCTCGATCCGCCGGCCGAAGGATGTCGTGAACGGCACCTCGAGCTGAATCACCGGATGCGCCCCTCCGGGCACGCGCAGCAGGTTCGAGAGCCACAACCGCGACGCCAGCGCATGCCGAAGCTCGGATGGAGAAACACCGGCACGGCGTGGCGCGTCTGCGGACGCGGCCAACGTATGGCCAGCGGAGTCGACCACAAGCGCGTAAGCCAGATGAGACTGCTTTGCGAGAGACGTCAGGGCGGCAGCACTCGGCGCCTGCCCGCCGAACGACTTCGACGCGGCTGAGGCTGCACCCGTCGCTGTCGAGTGAAACAGCGAGGAGGTGAGCTCAGAGGTGATATGCGCCTGCACCTGAAAAGAACGCTCGGCTTGGCGCCGACTGTCTTCCTGCGAACGAACGAACTCATACGCGAATGCGCCGAACAACCCCGACATGAAGAGAGCAGCGACGACAAGCACCCAGGGACGTGGACCGCTTAGCCGTTTCAACAACGAGGTCATCGAATGTGACAGGAATGAACGCCGCACCATTAGCCGCCTCCACTGACAACAGGCATGTCCGCAACACGATGTATCGACCGCGGCCCGCACGGACTTGAGACCACTTCTAACCCATTCGGCGAGCTCGCCTAACATGGGCGAGCGAGGCCTGCTCAAGAACTCGCGGCGGTCACTAGCCCGCTTGCCGTCACGCTCCGCCCCCGAGTAAGACGGCTTACGTCTTGCGGGTTCGATCCGGCAGGCAGCCCCTGAACCACTCGCGGAGGAGGGACGGCCCGCACGTCGACCACCTCCGAGCACAATGCCTTCCGAAGTCACCGAGGTCAGATTTGTCGCAGACCTCAGCAGCTGTCCCTCGGTGTCCGTAGACGAATCGCGAACAGGGACGGGCCTGCGGGCGGCCGCTGTGATTCGCCGTAGGCCGAGAGCAGACCGGGCGGATCTCGCCATGAGCTGACACCGAGTGGGCCCGTGTCGCCGAGTACTACTCAGAGTCGACCAGCAGCTGCGTTTTCCCGTCGGGGTATCGAACCAGATAGCTCATATCGTTCACCACGTTGACCACGGTTAGCCATTGTGGCTCGCCGCGGTGATCGAGCTTCCAGGGAAGACGATCGCGACATGGAGCGGCGGGAGCAGGGCCGACGCAGTATCCGGCTTGGGCGAATGCATCGCCTGACGACGATAGCTCCGCTCTCGGGCTGGGGTTATGCGCCCGTCGCGCGGTCGTTCCCCCGGCAACGGGAGTTTTCGACGCGAAAGCTCCATAACGGCTCCACACCTGGCGCACGGTGCTGACTCTGCAAGTCGAGAACGCAAAAGCGCCGACGTGCGGCGCTTTTGCAGAGCCCTCTGACGGACTCGAACCGTCGACCCTCTCCTTGCCATGGAGGATTCGGACTCTCGACAACGCGTCGCCGATTCGCGTCCAAAGTGCGCTTTCGCCGCAAATGCAGTAGTTCAGCCGCGAGGCGATGCCTTCCCCAGCACGCGGACGCGGGTCGGAACCAGCTAGCGGGCGTTGAGGCCGGCCGCCTCGGCATTTGAGAGCCGTGCGTGCCCGCGGGAACGTCGAAGTAGAGATACGCGGCAATTCATAACCGTGCGCCCTAAGAAGCCGCGCGTGCCCGTGCTGTAGCGGAGTTCGTGGTGAACTTCTCCGAGTCGGAACGTGACGGCCGCGCCGCCGCTCGGCGCTAGCGGTGCTGTTCGATCAGGAGGCGTCCTAGTGCCTGGGCGCGCTTGGCCGCGTCGCGGTCGCCTTCGGCGGCCTGCACGATCGAGCCCTTCATCAGGATGTGCCAGGAGAGGGCGAACGCATCGGGGTCGCGCAGCCCGGCCTCTTGGGCGAGGGTACGGACGACCGAGCGGATGTTTTCGAGGTAGTCGGCGCTGGCGCGGCCGACGGGGTGGTCGAGGTTGCCGATCTCCAGTAAGACGTTGATGAAGGAGCAGCCTTCGAAGTCGTCGCTGTGGAACCACTCGTCGAACAGATCGAAGATCGCGAGCAGTTGCTCCTGCGGCGTCTCGCTGCGCCGCCGCGCCTCCGACTCCACCCAACCATAAGTCCAGCGCTGCTCGCGCTCCTCGAGGAAGGCGAGCACGAGATCGTCCTTTGAGGGGAAGTGCCGGTACAGGGTGGCCTTCGCGACACCTGCGCGCTCGATCAGCTCGTCGATCCCGACGTCGTGGACGCCTCGGTGCGAGAAGAGATCGTAGGCGGTGTTGAGGATCCGTTCGCGCGCCGTCTGCGCGGGTGCCGGAGCGGCGGCGGTGTTTACAGCCATGGCGAAAGGCTAGCATGGACAGAACTGTCTGTCTATGATAGAACGGTTTGTCTTCGAGAGAGGTGGAGAGTGCGAGTCGGTGCTGATGGGGCTGGGCATAGCTCCGCCACAGCGGGGGAGCCGGGAAGGCGTCCGCCCGGTCTCGAGTTCGTGATCTCGAGCCGGTGGCTCGCGAACGGGACCTTCGTCGTTGCCGCCGGCGGCGAGGTCGACCTCTACACGGATCCCGAGCTTGAGCGCGCGCTTGCCGGGCCGCTCGCGGAGGGCACAACCCACCTCGTCGTCGACCTGTCCGAAGCGACATTCGTTGACTCCACCGCACTCCATGTCCTTCCCCGCGCAGCACGGCAGCTGGACCGGGAGGCGAGCGAGCTGATTGTGGTCGTACCAGATCCGAACGTTCGCAAGGTGTTCGAGATCACCGGCGTTGGTCGCTTTTCTCGCTCGCCTCGTCCGTGTCGACTGTGAGCGTTCCTTCGTGAGCGCTACCCATCAACGGCGACCGGCACTTCGCGTCGTCGGCTCGCAGAACGAGATCGCCGGATTGCGACAGGAGGGGCCTGCGCCGGAGCGCGTCGTGCACGCCTCGACCGGCGAGGCCGAACTCGGCGACGCCCAGCGGCTCCGCCATGTGCAACTGGTCACCGACGCGGCGCTTGCGCATCTGCGTCTCGACGACTTGCTGGCGGCCCTGCTCGAACGAACGCGGGCGCTGCTCGAGGTCGACACAGTCGCGATCCTGCTGCTGGACGTCGCGAGCGGCGAGCTGGTAGCACGCGCGGCGGTCGGGATCGAGGAGGAGGTCGAACAGGGGGTGCGGATCCCGCTCGGTGCCGGCTTCGCGGGGCGGATCGCGGCCGAGCGGCAGCCGCTCGTCCTACCGGATGTCGGTCGCGCGGACGTGCTGAACCCGCTGCTCCGCGAGAAGGGAATCAAGTCTCTGCTGGGGGTGCCGCTGCTTGTCGAGGGCGAGCCGACCGGGGTGCTGCATGTCGGCTCGCTCGTCCCGCGCGTGTTCGAGCAAGACGAGGTCGAGCTGCTGAGTCTGGTCGCAGATCGGGTGGCCGTCGCGATCGAGCATGCGCGTCTGTTCGAGGCAGAGCGTTGTGCGCGGGAGCGACTCGAGCAGGTGCAGGCGGTGACCGATGCGGCGCTCGCGCACCTCGACCTCGACGAGCTTCTGGACAGGATCCGCACGATCCTCGGCACCGATACGGCCGCGATTCTGCTGCTGGACGCCGAGCGCCGCGAGCTCGTCGCCCGGGCGGCCGTCGGGATCGAGGAGGAGGTCGAACAGGGGGTGCGGATCCCGCTCGGTGCCGGCTTCGCGGGTCGGATCGCGGCCGAGCGGCAACCGCTCTTCCTGCCGGATGTCGATCACGCGGACGTGGTGAACCCGCTACTCCGCGAGAAAGGGATCAAGTCTCTGCTGGGGGTGCCGCTGCTCGCTCACGGAGACGTGCTCGGCGTCCTCCACGTTGGCACCCTCGCGCCGCGTGACTTCACTCCGGACGAGACCGAGTTGCTGCAGATGGTGGCGGAGCGCGCTGCCCTCGCGATCGAGAGGGCACGGCTCCACCGGGAGCTCGTGGAGGTCGACGAGCTGCGGGCGAACTTCGTCGCCTTCGCCTCGCACGAGCTGCGGACCCCGGCGACCTCGGTGTTCGGCGTGCTGGCGACGCTGCGCGGACGCGGCGATGATCTGCCCGAAGAGCAACGCCGCCAGCTGGTCGAGGTCGGCTACGAGCAAGGCACCCGACTGACCCGGCTAATAGAGCAATTGCTCGACCTCTCACGCTTGGACGCGACGGCAGTCGCGCTGAAACCCAGGCCGCTGGTACTGCGGAGCCTCCTGGCCGAAACGCTTTCGAACAGCACGCTCGATCCCGACGCGGTTCGGCTCGAGGTACCAGGCGACCTCGCGATCGTCGCCGATCCGCTCGTTCTCGACCGCATCATCTCGAACCTGCTCGTCAACGCTCAGCGCCACGGAAACCCGCCCGTCGTCGTCGCCGCCGAGCAGCGCGACGGGCACCTGCGGATCTCGGTTGAGGACGCCGGCCCCGGCATCCCGGATGAGCTCCGGCCGCGGATATTCGAGCGCTTCGGTCGCGGCGACGACGTGCGAGGCAGCGGCCTCGGGCTCACCATCGCGCGCGCCTACGCGCAAGCTCACGACGGTGACCTCGTCTACCGGCCGCAAGTGCGCGGCACACGCTTCGAACTCATCCTCCCGCGCAACTGAAGCGAGCACCGGCCGAACCGGACCATGGCTGCCCTCTCGTCCAGTCCAGCCCCCCGCGGCGCCCGTCGCGGGCTGCACCGTTCTGGAAGCGGGGAACTGCGCAGCGGGTGACCTTCGGGCGAAAAGCCTGTCGTGTAAGGAAGAGCGGCTGAGAATGTTTAGCTCTCCCACGAACAGGACAGAACGGTCTTTCTACACGGGAAGCTTCGGAGCAGCGCTTTCGCGTTCTGCCCTTATCGCAGCCCTTCACCCATACGACTCTCAGAGAGGGAGGAACCACGATGGCAACAGTGGAAACAACCGAGCGCGCGCGCAGGAGCACGCCGCTGAATGTGTCCGGTCGGACATTCGACGAGACGAAGCTCTCGCTGAAGACGACCGAGTTCTGGGCGATGGTCGGCATCATCGTCGCGATTCTGATCGCCTCGGCCGTCTCCGACTCACTCGGCGACGTTCGTGCCTGGACGCTCGTCGCTGCTGTGGCGATCGGCTACATGATCAGTCGCGGCCTCGCCAAGTCCGGCACGAAGTACGCCGGCAGCGAAGACCCGCTCAATCAAGGCAACCGCTAGACGCACCCCGTTTCAAGTCTCTGCTCGGGGCATAGCGGCCCTGGGCACCGCGCTTTTCACACACGCAAACCCGGAGGGAGGATCGATGCCGAAGATCGACGATTCGATTGAGGTTCAGGTTCCCGTAGAGCAGGCGTACAACCAGTGGACGCAGTTCGAGGAATTCCCGAAGTTCATGGAGGGAATTCAGTCCGTTCAGCAACTCGACGACACGCACGTCCAGTGGGTCGCAGAGATCCGCGGCGAGAGCCGTGAGTGGACATCCGAGATCACCGAGCAGCAGCCGGACCGGAGGATCGCCTGGAAGACGATCGACGGCGAGGTCAAGAACGACGGCGTCGTCACGTTCGAGCAGGTCGGCGATGGTCTGACGCGCATCAACCTTGAGATGGACATCGAAGGCGAGTCGACCGTCGAGAACGTTGCAGGCGATCTCCTCGGCGTCGTCAAAGGTCAGGTGCAAGGCGACCTCGAGCGGTTCAAGCAACTGATTGAAAGCCGCAATGAAGCGACGGGTGCCTGGCGCGGCGAGGTGCAGAACGGCGACACGAAGTAACGAGCAGCCCGACTGGCAGCTTCAGCCGCCGGTTAACCGCGTCAGGCGCTGACCGCGCCGCGGCGAAATGCCGCAACCAAGCGCCCACACACCAGAACAAGAGGAGACCGATGTCCGCCAAGATGAGCGAGCCACGCGACCTGTTCCTCCACGAGCTCGGCGACGTCCTATACGCCGAGCGCACTCTCGTGAAGACGCTTCCTAAGCTGCAGGAGGAAGCTTCGGACGAGGAGCTCGCCCTCGGCTTCGAGGAGCACCTCGACGAGACCGGGCAGCACGTGAAGAACGTGGAGCTGGCGTTCGAGAAGCTCGGCGAGAAGCCGACGGCAGAGAAGTGCCCCGGAATCGAGGGCATCAAGCGAGAACACGACGAGTTCCTCAGCAAGGAGTCACCCTCGCAGGATGTGCTCGACTCGTTCCTGACAGGCGCTGGTGCCCGCACCGAGCACTACGAGATCGCGGCCTACGAAGGCCTCGTGACGATGGCCGAAGCGATGGGAGAAACTGAAGTCGTCGAACTGCTTACCGAGAACCTCGAGCAAGAGAAGACGGCGCTCGAGAAGCTGAAGGCGATCGGGACGCGGCTGGCCCAGAACGGCGCCAAGCAGGAAACGCACTCCTGATCGAGCCTGCGCCCGGCCGGAGGTCACGCCTCCGGCCGCCCGTTGGCTCAGCCGCGGCCTGGCCAGATCGGGCCGCACGCATCACATCCCGCGACACCCGCCAGAGCAGCATGTCACCTCTGAGCGACCAAATCGAACCAACAAAGTCGAAAGGAACCGACATGAGCGCAACGATGCCCGAATCCAAAAGCGGTGCAAACGAAACGACTGACGTCCGTCAGGAAATCCAGGACCTCCGCAAGAGCATCGAGGTTCAGACGGCGACACAGGCCGGTGCGAACGCCACACAGGCAGCAACACATGCGGGAACCTGGTCGACGATGGTCGCCGGCAGCGCCGGACTCATCGTCGGCATCTTCCTCGCCCTCGCCTTCGCTGCAACGACCCGCTCGTAACGACATGGCCGAAAGCGACGCGCCAATCTCCGAGTCCGTTGACGGGGAAGCGACGCCCGACGATGACGCTCCCTCCAACGCCGACAAGGCTCGCGACGAGCAAGCCAAGCAAGAAGAGAGCGGTCAAGAAAACCCGACGTGAGCGGCGGCCGTGCTCAAGGAGGCACCGGCCGATCGGGCCGAATGTGAACCTCACCGTAGAGACGCAGCGAGGTCTGCTGTTCGAGATCGAGTCCCCCGGAATTATCTCCGCGGGACTCGATCCGAGCGGTAGTAGCTGCCACTCGGCGTGTTCGGGTAGCTCTGCCCCCGGCTCGCTGTCGGCGATCGCGGAGGAGCATTCGTCCAAATAAGCGATCGCCGCGTCGCGCAGCGCCTCGCGGTGGGACTCCGGGAGCACATTCGCGTACGCGATTGCGTACGGAGGCGGTTTCCCGACCGTCTTCGCCGGGCGGGCGTCGGAGCTTCAACGGGGCAGGCGACGATGCCTACGAAGGCAACCTCGCCAGTCTCGAGTCGACCGTCACGCTGATCAGCGTCTGTACTCAACCTCAGTTCGTACGGCTCAAAGTGTCCCCAAAACCTGTCCCCAGGAGCCACTCACTCTTGTTGCCCGGCGGA
>JAICZB010000241.1 GCA_025933895.1 Thermoleophilia bacterium | reverse complement strand
CGGCTTCGACGGCGAGTACTCGGATGCCCTCCGCGAGCTCGTGCTCGAGCCGCTGGGCTTGCGGAACACCGGCTTCGAGACGCCGGCCGACGCCGTGCTGGGGACGCTGCCCGGCGACGTCGTCGCAGATCCGTCCTATCCGGTCGAGCGCAGACCGAGCGGCGGCCTGTGGTCGACGGTCGGCGACCTCGTCGAGTACGGCCTCGCGCATTGCAGACAGTGGGCGCATCTCCACGACCCCATCGTCGAAGCGCTCGGTGCGCAGTACGCGCTCGGCTGGTGGGTGCGCGACGGTGTGCTCGACCACGAGGGCTCGGTCGGCGGCTACCAGTCGCTGCTGCTGCTCGTCCCGGAGTGCCCGCTCGTGCTTGCCGTGCTGACGAACTCGTGGCAGGGATCCGCGCTGATCCATCGCGTCGTCAAGGCCCTGGATCTCGCGCCGGCGGTGAATCCGTCCCCCACCGCCGAGCCGGTCGAGGGGAGGTACGCAATCGACGGCTTCGAGGCGGTCCTCGCCGACGGCTCGATCACCGAGATCGAGACGGATCCACTGACCGGCGCCAAGCTCGAGTCGAGCTATCCGCTCCGTCTCGATGCACCGCTCATGTCCTGGCGATGCGACTTTCCACGGCCGGGCGTCGCGCGCATCGGCTGGGTCGCCCTCCCCCGCGTCGATTCCTGAGCGCGGCTTCAGCCGGGTCGAGCAACCATGCGGGTCCGCTCGACGTCGTCGCCGATCGCGGCAACGAGCTCCTCGAGCGAGTCGAAACGGCGCTGCTCGCGGATCGGGCGCCAGAGCTCGACCACCACGCGCTCGCCGTACAGGTCGCCGTCGAAGTCGAGGAGATGGGCCTCGACGCGCCGCTCCACGCCGTCGAAGTGCGGATTCGTCCCGATCGACACGGCTGCGCGGCGATCGTGGGCCCAGCCTGCGTACACGCCGTCGGGCGGGACGAGGAGCCCCTCGGGAACAGCGAGGTTCGCAGTCGGAAAACCCAGCTCCCGGCCGCGCCCGTCGCCGCGGACGACGACGCCTTCCACCTCCGCCGGCCGCCCGAGCAGCATGGCCGCCCGCTCGATCTCGCCCGCGTGGACGAGCTCCCGGACCCGGCTCGAGGAGACGTTCTCCACGAGCGGCACCCGCCGGACGTCGAAGCCGAGCTGTGTGAGCAGATCGAGATCACCCTCGCGTCCGCGCCCGAAGCGGAACGTCTCGCCCGCGGCGACCATCTCCGCGCCGATTCCGCGGAGCATCCGCTCGGCGAACTCGTCCGCGGTCAGCGCCGCGAGCTCCTCGTCGAAGGGGAGCACGAGGACGTCCTCCACCTCTGCGTCCGCGAGCAGCTCGAGCCGGCGCTCGAGGGTGGCGAGGAGCTCGACGTCGCCGCCGAGCACCGCGCGGGGATGCGGGTCGAAGGTCAGGACGCTCGTTCGCAGGCCGGCCTTCCGTGCCGCGTCGATCACCCGCAGGTGACCGCGATGGACGCCGTCGAAGGTTCCGAGCGCCACGGACCGCTGCGCGTCCGGCAATCCCGCCGGCTCGCGGGCGACGTTCACTCGCGCGGCGCCGCCCGCACGGCCTCGACCCGCTCCAGCACGTCGACCTCCGTCAGCAGGCGCTCGGCTGCGAATGCCTCGGGCGGGACCGCATCGTCGACCGAGAACGGCCCGACCTCGGTCCGCCGCAGGCTTGCGCAGTGTCCGTCGAGCGCGATCGCGAGCGATCGGACATACGTACCGGAGCTGACCCGGGCGTCGAGCGTCAGGCTCTCGCCGGTGTACGCGACGACGTCGAGCGCGTGCACCGTCGACCGGCGAACCGGCATCTCCACCTCGACGCCGCGCCGCGCGAGCCTGTACGCGCGCTCACCGCCGATCTTCACGGCCGACGCGGCCGGAATCGGAAGCTCGATCTCTCCGCGGAGTTGCTCGAGCCGCTTGCCGAGCTCTTCTTCGCCGGGCGGGGAATGCCGCGCGACGACCTCTCCTTCCGGGTCTCCCGTCGAGGTCCGGCAGGTTAGGTCGATTTCGGTGAGATAGCGCTTGTCGAGTCCGACGAGACGTGGTGCGAGCTTGGTCGCCCTCCCGGAGAGCACCAGAAGGAGGCCCGTCGCGAACGGGTCGAGCGTCCCGGCATGGCCGGTCCGCGCGCCCGTCACCCTGCGGATCTGCGCGACGACGGCGAAGGAGGAGGGGCCGCCCGGCTTGTCGACGAGCGCAACCCCGGCAGGCTCAAGCGCGCGCGGTGGCACGTTGGGCCAGGAAGCCTTCGCGGATCTGCTGGACGATCTCCTCCAGCGGAAGATCGGTGGAGAACCCGGCGGCCTGCCGATGTCCGCCCCCTCCGAAGCGCCGCGCGATCACCGACACGTCCAGCTCGTCGATGCTGGAACGGAGCGAGCCCTTGTGTGCGTGCGCCCCAACGTTCAGCTGCTCCCGCACCAGCACGGCCAGCTCTGCACCCTCGACGGCCCTCAGGTAGTCGATGATCCCCTCGGAATACGGCTCGGAGGCGCCGACGTCGGCGAAATCGGTGCGCAGGAGATACGAGACGACGATCCGGCCGCCTTCGAGCACCTCGGCGCGGTCGAGGGCGCGCGCGAGGAGCTTCAGCTTCGCGAACTCGACGGACTCGTAGACCTCCTGGAAGACCGCGTGGATGTCGGCGCCGGCCTCGACGAGCTCCGCCGCGAGCCGGAGTGCCTTCGGCGTGGTGTTCGCGTACTGGAACCGGCCGGTGTCGGTGACGAGCGCGATGTAGAGCGGCTCCGCGAGCTCCGGCGTCAACTCGAGCCCGAGCTCGGCAAACACGTCTCGCAGTACCTCGCCGGTCGACGACGCGTCGGCGACGATGAGGTTGAGGTCGCCGAAGCGGGTGTTGTCGTGGTGGTGGTCGACGTTGAGAACCAGCGGCGCGCGCGAGCGAGCGGCCTCGTCGCCGATCCGGTCCTCCTTGGCGCAGTCGACCGCGAGGAGAACGCGCTGGGCGGCATCGGCAGGTGATTCCCGGAGGAGCCCCTCGAGCGGCATGAACGCGTACTCGCGCGGCAGAGGGGTCTGCCCCGCGAGGTACATGACGGCGTCCTTGCCGAGCTGCCGCAGCGCCAGGGTCGCCGCGAGCAGCGACCCGAGAGCGTCTCCGTCCGGGTTCTCGTGCGTGACGACGAGGAAGCGGTCGTGTTGCCGCAGGGCGTCCGCGATCGCCTTCAGCTCAGTCGTCTGTGTCATCGTCGTCCGGCGCGAGCTCGTCGATCAGGCGGGTCATGCGCACGCCGCGCTCGACCGACGGATCGTACTCGAAGGTCAGTTGGGGGGTCCGTTTCAGTCGGAGCTCGCGCGCGAGCCGCGACTGGAGGACGCCGTGAGCGGCCTCGAGCCCGAGGAGGCTCGCGTGCTGCTTGCGGCCGGAGCCGAGCACGCTGATGTAGACCGTGGCGTGCCGCAGGTCCGGAGCGGTGTCCACTCCCGTGACGGTGATCAGGCCGATGCGGGGATCCTTCAGCTCCGGAAGGGCCTCCGCCAGCACCTGTCTCACCGACTCGTTCACCCGCCGCATGCGCCCACTCATGGCTCCTATTCAAGCGCCTGATCGCGCGGGCCGCGCATGGCCCCCGCCGCGCCACCGATCGACCACACCCCCACCCAAGGGTGGGGATGCCTTCCCTCCGCCCTCGCCGGGCACGGTACCGCCCGAAGTGCTACGAAAGCGTGTCAGCCGGTCGCGAAATGCCGACTCTTGCGCAGCATCGCGGCCAGGCGGGTGTGCAGGAGTCGATCAGCGAATGACGTCGAGGATGAGAGGGCGCGGCTCCGGCGCAGG
>JAICZB010000195.1 GCA_025933895.1 Thermoleophilia bacterium | reverse complement strand
GACGGTCTCGGTCGGCGGCGGCGACACAACGCTGGAAGGTCAGACCAAACAGTCGACATTCGGAATCGAGTCAGCCGCCGCCGACCGAGTCTCTGCCAGCCACCGGACGCCGCCACAGCAGCGAGGATGACATTGAGTTCAGGAATGTCACCCGATGAGGCGGCGGAGGTAACGTGCCGAGTTCCTGTCGTAGGCGAGGCTGCGCGGGTAGGTCTGGACGGTCACTCGAAGCGGGTCGTAGCCCGATTGACACGTGTCCGCGTGGGCGCTGCGTCCGATAATCCGTACCCAGCCCACGACTACGCCGTTCTCACCGCCGGCCGCTGCGGCAAGCCACTCGGCCCGGTCGCGCCTCTGAGGGAACCATGCGGTGGGGTCGCCAGGCTGCATCTCTCGGTCTTTGCTGAATCGGCCAGCGCGGAACCTGACAACTCCCGATTGGCCCATCTTGAGATACCGGATGCCGAGAGCGAACCGAAGCGGCCCGGTGCCGGTGCAGTAGGCGCGCTCGTAGACCGTACCGATCTCAGGCAGCTTGGCAACGAAGATTGGGGATGCTTGCCTTGTCGCGGCGGCGGCCCCGCGTCGCAGCGACAGCCCTGCCGCGAGGAGCGCACCTGTGATGACGACAACTAAGAACGTCCTCGTCTTCATCGTCTCGAGGAGGATACGACGGCGACCGCCTCACGCGTCCGGGCGCTCGCGTGGGCCAGCGTCCTCCCGCCTGGTCGCGCTCCTATCTCGACGTGAGCCCCCGGACGCGCGTGAGTGCGCGCTGCGTGAGCGGCGGCTCGAGGAGCTTCCGCGCGACGATCGTTCCCGACCCGGCGCCGAGACCGGGGCCCGGCCAGGTGCTGGCGCCGATCTGCCAGAGCCGCTCGACCGGCGTCGTGTGACCGGGACTCTGTCCGAACGGCCGCCAGAGGAAGTTCTGGTCGAGCGCGAGCGAGCCGCCGTACGGGTCGCCGTGCCGGAGGTTCACGTTCGCCCGTTGCAGGTCGTGCGGGCCGAGCGCGACCCGCTTCAGGATCGACGACTCGAGATTCGGGATGTGCCGCGCGAGCCGCGCCTGGATCCGGTCGGCGTAGCGCTCGCGCCACGCGTCCGTCCACTCGCCGCGGCCGAGATAGGCCCCACCGCCGGCGTCGCCCTTGATCCGCCACGGCAGCTCCTGGAGCTGGACCCAGAGGAGGCCGCGGCCCACCGGCGCTCGCGACGGGTCGAGCGTGAGCGGCTGGCCGACGACGATCGTCGCCTCGGCCGGGAGCAGCCCGCGCTCGGCCTCGTTCACGGCACGTGAGACACCGTCGAGCCCGGGCGTGACGTGGACGATCGCCGCCTGCGCCAGCCGCTCGTCGCCGTTCCAGTGTGGCGGCTCGGAAAGCGCGTAGTGGATCTGCATCTCCGAGCGGCCGTACCGGAAGCGACGTGCACCTTCCGCCACCGGCGCCGGCACGTCGGCGTCGGCGAGCAAGCGCTCGTGGAGCTGCGTGGGCGTCACGCTCGCGACGACCGCGCGCTCCGCCTCGATCGTCTCGCCGTCGGTGAGCCGCACGCCGACCGCCCGGCTGGAGCGGACGAGCACGCGTTCGACGTCACGGTCCGTCTCGCAGACGCCGCCGCGGTCGCGGATGAGCTGCACGAGCGCCCCGGCTAGCTTCGCGCCGCCCCCGCGCGGCACGGGCATCCCTCCCTCCTGCACCGCGACCGCGATCACCTGCGTCATGAAGCCGGACGTCGCCTGGTCCGGCCCGAGACCGGTGTGGAGGACCCACGGCGCGAGCACGCCGTGCGCACGCTCCGACGCGAACGTCGTCTCGAGCCAGTCGCGGCTCGACTGCAGGACCTCCCCGAGAAAGGCGAGCGCGCCCGCGCGGCCGAGCCGTCTCGCCGTCCTGGCTGCGAGGGCGAGGCCCGCCGGCGACCAGAGCTCGGTGCCGAGAACGCCGAACGCGAGGTCGGCGTTCGGGAAGAAGCGCTCGAGCACGTCCGGCCACTCGGGCCCCAGCTCCTCCGTGTTCCCATCGGCCGTGCGCAGGAGAAACGCGGCTCCGCCGTCGGGGAACGCGGTGGCCGTCGGCAGCTCGGTGTTGAGGTACTCGAGCCCGCGCGCCGCGAGCTCTCCGCCGAGCTCTGCATGCGCGGCGCCGCCGACCCAGAGCGGGTGCCAGGCGCTGTAGACGTCGTGGAGGAATCCCGGCTCGGTCAGCTCCTCGGTCTTGATCGCCCCGCCGAACCAGTCGTTCCGCTCGAGCACACAGACGCGCCAGCCGCCGCGCGCGAGCAGCGCCGCACAGGCAAGCGAGTTGATCCCGCTGCCGACGACGACCGCATCGAACGCATCGCCCTCAGCCACCCGCGAGCTCCCGCAGCTCGTCGTCGGTGACGAGGCCGCGCTTGCGCGTCCCGAGCTCCTTCACCTGCGCGAGGAGCTCGGGCCACCGATCCTCGGGCACGTCGAGGCCGAGCTCCTCGACCTTGATCCGGATCGAGTCGAGCCCGCTCTTCTTGCCGAGCACGATCGCCCGCTCGGCGCCGACGAGCTCGGAGGAGTACGGCTCGATCGACGGCGGATCGTGGAACTGGGAAGCGACCGCGCCGGACTCGCGGCGGAACAGCGTCTCGCCCGTGAGCGGCTTCCACGGCGCGAGCCCGTAGCCGGACAGCTCCTGGATGCGGGCGGCGGCCTCGCGGATGCGCTCGAAGCGGAGGCCCGTCTCGACGCCGTACAGGGCACGGAGCGCGATCGCGATCTCGCCGAGGTCTGCGTTCCCCGCACGCTCGCCCATCCCGTTGATCGTGCCGTGGATCCAGGTCGCTCCGGCTCGCACGGCCGCGACCGCGGACGCCGTCGCGAGCCCGAAGTCGTTGTGGCCGTGGAAGTGCACCGGCAGGCCGTCGACGTATTGCCCCGTCGCGAGGACGAGGTCGGTGACTGCTTCCGGCGACGCGATGCCGAGCGTGTCGACGACGGCCACTTCCTGCGCGCCGGCCTCGGCCGCGGTCTCGTACACCTGCCGGTAGAAGTCCGGCGCGGCGCGCGTCGAATCCACCCCGAAGAACGCGGCCCGGATCCCGTGCTCGGACGCGAAGCGCATCGCGCTCGCGATCCGCTCGAGCATCTTCTCGCGAGAGACGCCGATGGCCTCGAGCTTCAGGTCGGAGATCGGCGACTCGATCACCGCTGCCTGCACGCCCAGCTCGACGAGGAGCTCGAGGTCTGCGGGAACCGCGCGCGAGAAGCCCCAGATCTCGGCGTCCAGGCCGGCCCCGGCGATCAGCTCGACGGCGCGCCGGTCGTCCTCCGACACGCGCGGAAAGCCCGCCTCGATCCGCCGGATCCCCAGCCCGTCGAGCAGCCGCGCGATCTCGAGCTTCTCCTCGGGCGAAAGGACGACGCCCACGGTCTGCTCCCCGTCGCGCAAGGTCGTGTCGTACAGGCCGACCTCGCCGCGGATCGCGTAGCGGTGGTTCAGCGAGCCCGTCCAGATCAGGTCGGACACTGCACCACTCCGTCCGGGAACGACGAGAGCTTCTCGACGCCGTCCGCGGTGACGAGGAAGTTGTCCTCGACGCGCAGTCCGCCGCCGTCCGGCCAGTACGCGCCGGGCTCGACCGCGAGCACCATCCCCTCCTCGAAGTCGCCGCTGCCTGCCTGGTGGGGATACGGCGGCTCGTGCGCGCGCGCGCCGACGCCGTGGCAGATCGGGTGCGTCGGCTGGCCCGCGTAGCCCATCCCGCCGATGCCGTCCCGCACGCGCCGGTCGAGCTCGGCCATGGAGGCGCCGGGCCGGATGGACTCGAGCGCGCGGTCGTAGACGTCCACCAGCGCAGCTTCGAGCTCTGCGTAGTCGCTCCGCAACTCGCCGAGGACGAGGTTCTTCGTATGGTCCGCCCAGTAGCCGTCGGCGCAGACCCAGATCTCGAACAGGACGGGCTCGCCCTCGACGACGGGGAGATCTCCGGTCGCGGTGAACGTCTTGATCCCGCGCCCTGCCCAGACGAGCGAGAACGGGAGCGCGAGCTCGACCTTGCCGCCGCTCCACCCCGTGCCCTCGCCGTGCACGAAGCCCTGCCAGAGCGCTGCCGCCTCCGCCTCCTTCATCCCGGGCCGGAGCCGTTCGCGCACGTGCTCCATCGCCGCCGCCGCGATCTCGTTCGCGAGCCGCAGCCTCTCGATCTCCTGGGAGGTCTTGCGCGAGCGGGCGCGGACGAGGAGCGGCGTCGCGTCGGCCGCCTCGGGAAAGGCGTCGAACCAGGCGGTGGTGAAGGTCGTCGGCTCGCCGACCATGCGGTCGGAGGCCTGCGTGCCGAGCGAGAGCTCGAGCCCGACCCGCTCGTAGTCGCGCGCGGCCGCGACCGCCGCGTCGAGCGTCCGCGAGAGCGGTGGCCGTGGATCCTCGGGGTCGTAACCGCGGATCAGCCGCACGTCATCCGTCCACGCGGTCCGCGCGGCGTCCTCCTCCGACGCCTCGATCGTGATCAACGCGGGCTCGCCCTCGCGCGGGAAGATGCACGCGTCGTAGCCCTTCATCCCCCAGAAGTTCGTCAGGTAGAGGACGTTGTCGGGGGCGCGGACGACGAGCGCGTCGAGCTCGGCCTCAGTCATGAGCTCGCGGACGCGCTCGAGCTTTGCGTCGTCGCGAGCCCACGTCACGCGTCGTCGCCCCAGGGGCGGATGCGCGCCGGCGCGGGCTCGCCGTGGCCCTCCTCCCACGAGACGACCGGGTTGCGCAGCACGCCGATCCGCTCGATCTCCGCCTCGACCACGTCGCCCGGCTTGAGGTAGAGCCGCTTGCGTTCCTCCTCCGACTTGAAGCCGGCGACGCCCGCGACGGTGCCGGTCGAGAGGACGTCCCCTGCGCTGTAGCCGAGCGCGGAGAAGTTGCTCAGGATCTCCGGGATCGTCACGCTCATCCGGCTCGAGTGCGACTCCTGCCGCGGCTCGCCGTTGACGCGCAGCTCCATCGCGAGATCGTGCGGATCGGGGATCTCGTCCGGCGTCACGATCCACGGCCCGAGCGGGCAGAACGTGTCGATCGCCTTGCAGAAGCTGAAGACGCCCGAGCGCATCTCGCCGCGCTGGATGTCGCGGGCGGTGATGTCGTTGAAGACGACGTAGCCGCCGATGTAGTCGGCCGCCTCCTGCGGCG
>JAICZB010000298.1 GCA_025933895.1 Thermoleophilia bacterium | reverse complement strand
GCCGCGACCATAGCGAGCCCCTCGAGACGGGGCAGCCACTTGCGCTGATACGCCGCGTACCGTCGCGTGCGCATGACCAGCGCCTCGACCGCCTCGTCGCGCGGCAGGGTCGCGACCTCCTCGAGACCGATGATCTTCCGCGCGGTTGCGGACGGCTCGTCGCGAAGCGCCTTGCGGACCTCCGCCTCGACGCCCACCTCGAACATGCGTCTCGTCCGCGCTGCGATCCGCCGGTCGAGCTCGGACTTC
This sequence comes from Thermoleophilia bacterium, assembly GCA_025933895.1. Classification (GTDB taxonomy): domain Bacteria; phylum Actinomycetota; class Thermoleophilia; order Gaiellales; family Gaiellaceae; genus Palsa-739. Next base: position 1,930 of record JAICZB010000298.1, on the reverse strand, counting down.
GGCACGTCGAGCCCGACGACGAGCGTCGGATGCCGCCAGGCCCCGCCGAACAGTGCCTCCCGTCGAGGGACGAGCGACTGGCCCGCCTCCGCGAGCTCGAGCGCCCGGACCACGCGCCGGCGGTCGTTCGGATGGATTCGTTCGGCAGCCGGGCGGTCGAGCTCGCCTAGCCGCATGTGCGCCGCCGCCGAGCCCGCATCGTCGTAGAATCCTTCCCAGCGCTCGCGCGCGCCGGGCGCCGGCGCCGGTGGCAGCTCGAGCTCGGCGAGCGCGGCGCGGAAGTACAGGCCGGTCCCGCCGACCACGAGCGGGGTCCGTCCGGCGGCGAGTAACTGATCGATCGCGGCGTGGGCGAGCGGCGCGTACTCGCCCACCGACGCGACGTGGGAGAGCGGCCAGATCCCGACGAGGCGCTCCCGGTGCGGCGAGCGGTTCGTGAGGATCGGAAGGCCGTCGTAGACCTGCATCGCGTCCGCCGAGACGACCTCGGCGGAGATCAGCTTCGCGACTGCCGCCGCGACGTCCGACTTTCCACTCGCCGTCGGCCCAAACAGGCCGATGACCAGTTCAGCCACGAAGACGCGCGCGAGCGAGCTCGAGCTCCGCGCCGGTCACCCCGCAACCGCGGAGGTATCCCTCCACCCCGCCGTAGCCACGCTCGAGCTCGGCGAACACGCCGACCATCGACGCCGCGGGTGTCTGTGCGATCCGCCGGAGCCGCTCGAGCTCCTCTTCGGTCTCGGCAGCCGCGAACCACCGCTCGTGGCGTGTCCGCAACCGCTCCTCGCTCAGCGCGTAGTCGGCCGCGATGTCCTCGTCGTCCACACCCGCAAGGTGCAGGAGGAACGCCGAGAGCAACCCGGTGCGGTCCTTGCCGCCGACGCAGTGAATGACGATGCCGCCCTCCGGCGCATTCGCGACCGCTCGCACGGCTGCCGCGACATTCGACCGGAAGCGATCGAGAAAGATGAGGTACACGTCCCGTGTCGCCGTCGCGACGTCGGGCGCGGCCGCGACCGCCGCGTCGAGGTCCTCCCCGAGCGCGTCTCGATCAGCCTGGCTGCCCGACAGGAAGGGGATGTGCAGGACCTCGACAGGCGACTCGGCGGGCGGGTCGTCCGCCCGTTCGTGGTCGCCGCGGAGATCGATCACCGTGCGAATGCCGTGGTCGACGAGCGCCTCCCACCCTTCTTCGCTCAGCTGCCGGATGCTGTCCGCTCGCACGATGGCGCCGAACCGGGTCTCGCCTCCGTCCCGGATTGGGAGACCACCGAGCTCACGGACGTTGAGGCACCCGTCCCAGACGAGGTCTCTAGGCCGCTGCTGCCGCAAGGTGAGTGCCACGTAGTGTCGCCGAGGTCGCGCCCGAGATCTCCACCGGAACGAGCTCGCCGGGAGCGGCGTCGCCGGCGAAGTTCACGGTCGTATTCCTGCGGGTCCTGCCGCGCAGGAACTCCGGCTCGGTGCGGCTCGGGCCTTCGACGAGCACCTCCTCGACCATGCCGACACGCCCGACGTTGCGCTCGGCCGCGACCCGCTGCACGACCTCGACGAGCCGCTCGATGCGCGCGCGCTTCACCTCGTCCGGCACCTGATCCGGCATCGCGGCCGCCTCGGTTCCCACCCGCGGGGAGTAGACGAACGTGAATGCGCCTTCGAAACCGACCTCCTCGACCGCCTCGAGCGTCGCGAGGAAGTCGTCCTCGGTCTCGCCGGGAAAGCCGACGATGATGTCGGTCGTGAGCGCGAGGTCCGGAATCGCGGCCCGCAGCTCGCCGACGAGCCGCAGGTACCGCTCGCGCGAGTACGTCCGTCGCATCGCCTTGAGGATGCGGGTCGATCCCGACTGGAGAGGAAGGTGAGCGTGCTCGCACACCGCGGTGCACTCCGCCATCGCGGAGATCACGTCGCGGCGGAAATCTTTCGGATG
>JAICZB010000078.1 GCA_025933895.1 Thermoleophilia bacterium | reverse complement strand
CGCCGCGACCAGGGTCGGGCCGATGAACAACGAGGCGACGGCGCGCAAGATGGATGCGCATCTGGAGGACGCGGTCGACAAGGGCGCGACCATCGTCGCCGGGGGCTCGCGTGACGGCGGCCGTCCGACCGACCTCTACTACCAGCCGACCGTCGTCGCGGACGTCGGCGTCGACACGCTGATCAACCGCGAGGAGACGTTCGGGCCGATCGTCCCGCTCGTGCGCGTGTCGTCGGACGACGAGGCGCTCGCGGTCGCGAACGACTCGCACCTCGGCCTGCAGGCGGCGGTCTACACGTCGAGCCTCAGCCGCGCCTTCCGCGTCGCAGACGCGCTGCAGGTGGGCAACGTCGTCGTCAACGACTCGACCGACTACTGGGAGGCGCACGAGCCGTTCGGCGGCGCCTCGGGGACGCAAACCGGCTGGGGACGGATCGGCGGCCGCTACACGATGCTCGACATGACGGACCTCAAGACGGTCGTGCTCGACGTGAGCGGCGGACTCGACTAGAGCGATTCTGCAGTACCGTTGGGTCGCTGGACGCCGAAGCGACCGTCCGCACGATCCTGTATGAAACCTGGGACGTTCCTGCAGGTCGCGAAGGCGAACCGAGGCAAATCGATGGTCGCGATTGCCACTGCCCTCATCCTCTCGCTCTCGATCGGTCTCTCCGCGGCCGGGCACGGCGGCCGGCCGGCTCACACGACGAAGCGAGCGCACCCAGCGAAGTGCGGGCGCGTGAACGCCGAGTACGTCCCGAGCTGCGGCGCGTGGTTCGGCACCACTGGAGCGCCCACTCTCGCCGCGGGCGAGGCCATCGCGGGCCGGCAGTCCGACATCTTCCACGAGTACAAGACGTTCTCGAGCTACGCGGGCTCTAGATCCTTCCCCGGACGGAGCGCCGAGGCGGCGGTCGACTCGCACCACATGTACTTCTTCGACTGGAAGCCACGATCGGTCGACGGCAAGATCATCCCCTGGCGGGACGTCGCGAGCGGAGCGATGGACGCGAGCTACGTCGACGTCCTCGCGCGCAAGATCCGGAGCTGGTCGGCGACGCACGGCGACGAGAAGGTTTTCATGGCGTTCGCCGCCGAACCGGAGGACGAGATCGGACGGTACGGGACGGCGGCCGAATACGTCGCCGCGTGGCGGCACATCGACGAGCGGTTCCGAGCGCTCGGCGCGCGCAGCTCGGTGATCTTCGTCTGGAACATGACCGGATACATGACCCGGGTCCCGCTGTGGAACGCCCTCTACCCCGGAGACCGGGTCGTGGACTGGCTCGCGTGGGATCCCTACGGCAAGACGCCCGACAACCCCGTCTCGGCTCCCGTGGTCCCGTTTCCCTCGGCCCTCGGCCAGGACAAGGGCCGCAGACCGGACTCGACGGGTGCCTACCGCTTCTACAAGTGGGCGGACGGCCCCGGAGCGGCGGCCTACGGAACCGGCCGCGTCTACCGAAAGCCCGGCTCCCACAAGAAGCCGCTCATGGTCGCCGAGTTCAGCGTTTGCTGGGCGCCGTCGACACTGGGGCAGGCTCAACGGTGGTACGGGCAAGCGCGAACGGTGCTCCGCAAAGGTCGCTATCCGCGCGTGAAGGCGTTCGTGTACTTCGACGTCGCCGCCTGCGAGAAGCCGACCGGAACCGCGCGCATGGCTTCCAACTTCCGCCGGGCCGTCTCCGTCAAGCGCCTCGAGCAGCGGCGTCCCTACTGAATTAATCCCTAAAAAAGGAACAGCCCGCGGGTGGGGCCGCGAGCCGTTCCCGGAGGAGAGGCGTGCCCATGTGCTGCCGCGTGCGGCGGCGGCCGCGGACAGCCCGACCTCCTTCGTCTTAGGATGGGTCCGTCGCGACCTGCCGCCCATCCCTCGTTAGAGGGACTCGCGCAGGCGGACGTGGAGGCGCGGCCGTGGCGCCGCTGTACGCTCCGCAACTCGATGGCTCGGGTCGTCTTCCTCGCGGGACTCGGACGCAGCGGGACCACGTTGCTCGAGCGCGCTCTCGCCGAGCTCCCCGGCGTGCAGGCGCTGGGGGAGGTCAACCACCTCTGGCGCCGGAGCCTCGTCGACGACGAGCTCTGCGGCTGCGGGGAGCCGTTCTCGCGCTGCCCGCACTGGCGAGCGGTCGGCGACCAGGCGTTCGGCGGCTGGGACAACGTGGACGTCGCAGCCGTCGAAGCTGCGCAGAGCGAGGCGATGCGGCTTCGGCACATCGCCGGGTTGGCCCGCGGCAGACCCTCGCTGAGGACCGCCGTGGAGATCGTCGCCGAGCACCATCGCCGCGTCTACGAGGCGGCCGGCGCCGTCGCCGGCGCGCCGGTCGTCGTCGACTCGAGCAAGCACCCGGCGCTCGCATACGTACTGCGGCGTGATCCCGCCCTCGACCTGCGCGTCGTCCACGTCGTCCGGGATCCGCGCGGCGTGGCGTATTCCTGGACGAAGCAGGTCGAGCGGCCTGAGCGCCGCGGGAACGGGTCGGAGCGCTGGATGGCCCGCTACAGCCCGTCCGCTTCTGCACTCCTCTGGCTGGCACACAACTCGTCGACGGCGATGCTGCGCGCGCTGGGCACCCGCGTCATGCTCGTCAGATACGAATCGTTCGTCCGAGAGCCGGCGCAGACGCTCGCGGCAGTCGCACAGTTCGCCGGGCTCGAGCTGGACGCCGATGCCTTCGCCTTCGTCGAGCCCGGAGCTCTGCGGTTGCAACCTGCCCACACGGCCTCGGGAAACCCGTTGCGATTTGCACTCGGGCGGCTCGAGATCCGCGTCGACGAGGCCTGGCGCACGCAGTTGCCGCGCCGCGACAGCCTGCTCGTCTCGGCCCTCACGTATCCGCAGCTCGCCCATTACGGATTCGCCGGCCGGCGAAAGGCCGTCCCGTGAGCACGATCGACCGGTGGCCTTCTGTCGGCGTCGTCATTCCCACGCGCGACCGGCCGCAGGAGCTGCGACGGGCCCTCGGCGCCGTCCTCGAACAGGACTACCCCGGCGAGGTCGAGGTTGTCGTCGTGTTCGACGGCAGTGAACGCGACACCTCGCTCGAGAGTCAGGACGTGCGAACCGTCGAGAACGCGCGCACCCCCGGGTTGGCGGGAGGCCGGAACACCGGCATCCTCTCGCTCGGCACGGACCTCGTCGCGTTCTGCGACGACGACGACGAGTGGCTGCCCGGGAAATTGGACGCCCAGGTCCGGGCGCTCAGCGCAAGCGGAGCCGACTTCGTCACAACGGGCGTGCTCATGTCGTACGGCGACAGGACGGTTCCTCGGCTGGCCGGCGTGGAGGTCATCTCGCGCGAGCAGCTCCTTCGCTCGAGGATGGCGATGCTGCATTCCTCGACGTTCGTGATCGCGCGTCAGCCGCTGCTGGAGACGATCGGGCTCGTCGACGAGTCGATCCCGGGCGCACAGGGCGAGGACTGGGACCTCCTCATCCGCGCGGCCGAGGCGCAGCCGATCGTCCACGTCGACGAGCCGCTCGTACGCGTCTTCTGGAGCGCCAACTCGTACTTCGGCCGGCGCTGGGACACGAAGCTCGCATCGTTGCGGTGGATGCTCGAGCGGCACCCCGATCTCACGCGGGACCGCCGGGCGGCGGCACGCGTCTACGGACAGCTCGCCTTCGCCCACGCGGCCCACGGCGACACCCGCGACGCGTTGTCCTGGAGCGCACGAGCAGCGCTCCGCTCGCCGCTCGAGCCGCGGGCGTATATCGCCGCCGCCGTCGCGTTACGCCTCGTCTCGAGCGAACGAGTCCTCGCGAGTTTGCATCGCCGGGGTCGCGGCGTCTGACCGCGGCGGCCGCCGGCCTCGGACGAGGTCGAGCTGCAAGCGCCCACGCAGGCGATACAGCACCGCCACATAGGCAAGCGACCCCACCGCCGTCGCCGCGACGACCGGCCAGACGCGCAGCCCGAAGACCGCCACAGCGACTCCCGGCAGTGCGGCGAAGCAGACCGCGGCGACGGCCGCCACGAGCGTGGCGAGTCCGCCGAAGGGATCGAGGCGGAAGCCGCGCCGGACCTGGGTGAGCGCGATCACGTTGCCGACGACGATCGAGACCGCCCAGGCGAGCGCGGCGCCGGTGATCCCGAGGCGCGGGATGAGAACGATGTTGAGCACGACGTTGATCGTCAGCGCGACGAGCGTGTCACCGAGGTTCCACCGTGTCTTGCCGAGCGTGATCAAAACGATGTCGACGAGACCCGAGCCACTGCCTACGAGCATCGCCCCCGCTAGGAGCAGCATCACCCAGCGTCCGGAGCGGTAGCCGGGGCCGAGGATGTCGAGTACCAGCGGCGCGGCGACGGCCACGACCAGGAACAGCGGCCAGGTGAGGGCGATGAGCCACGCGGTCGAGAGTCGGTAGAGGCGTCGCGCCGAGTCGAGGTCGCCCACGGCGACCAGCCCGGCCAGACGCGGCTGCACCGCATACGAGATCACCTGGTTGCCGAGCTGACCGACGACGACGAACCGGGTCGCACCGGTGTAGACCGCGGCGGCGACCGGACCGCGCAGCGCACCGACGAGCAGGATGTCGAGTCGCTGCAGGCCGATCTGCGCCATCGAAGCCAGAGCACGCGGCAGCGTGAAGCGCCAGAACGCCGCGGGCTCGCCCGAGCCCACGGCCCTTCGCTCCTGGTCGGTTCCGTCGGGCAAGAGACGCCGGAGCCAGACTCCACCGAGGACCGCGACCACGAAGTACGGCGCGACCCAAGCGAGAACGACGGCGAAGGCGCCGCCGCCGAGCGAGAGCGCGATTCCGACCAGGACGACCTGAAGCGTCGGCCGCAGAAAGCGTTCGAGCGCCACCGTCGGTCGAACCGCGCCGAGGCCGCGAGTCGCGCCGACGACCACGTCATAGGCCGCGGCGACCGGAATCGCGACGGCGAGCGCGATCATCAGTCCCCGCCCGTGTGACACCGATCCACCGCGCAGCACGGCATCGAGGATCTGCGGGGCGAGCAACGCCAGCACGAGTCCCGCCACCGCGCCGACGACCAGAACCGGGACGAGGGCCGCCCGGAGGTAGCGGGCCGGCTCAGCCGGCCGGCCTCGCGCACGTGCGCCGGCGAAGAAGTGGACGATGCTGACGTCGACGCCCAGTCGAGCGGCCGCTTCGACGAGGACGAAGAGCGAGGTCGTCGCGAAGACGATCCCTGCGTCGTGCCTGGGAAGCGACCGCGCGACGAGGACGAGCAGCCCGAGATTGACTGCCGCTCCGAGCACGCCCCCGACCAAGTTCGCGACCCCGCTCCGAGCGACTCCGTGGAAGGGCGCCGCAGTGCGGCGTCTGGCTTCAGCAGTCAACGTCGTCCCACTTTCGTCGTTCGTGTTTTTCCTCATCCGTAAAGCGGTAGAAGTCTTCTCCTAGCCGTTATATGCTCGGGCAACTGCGGCGAAGTTTCACGAAGGGGGACGACCGTGGGTGGTGAACGGAACGTGGGGGTTCCGTGTCGTCGGCTTACTTGGACGACGACAGCTGTATGCGCGTTTTCGAAGGCTGCGGACTGAGCGAGCAGCCTCTGATCGGTTTGGGCGCCGGCGCGGCCGACGACCTCCTCGTCAACGGCGGCCCAGCGCCGGTGGAGATGACGGCCGGCGGAGAGGCGTCCTTGACCGACGCGCTGTTGCTACGTGCGGCCGCGACGACGACGGACGCGCCGCTTCCCGCGCGCACGCATCCCGCCCGAGGACGGTCCCGCAGATGGCTCGTGCATCGCGTGCTCGTCGTCGCCGACGTGATGGGGCTGTTGGGCGCGTTCGCGCTGGCGGAGGTTCTATCGGCCCACCACGCCGGGAGCAGCAACCGCGTCGGCATGGGCGGCGAGATCGTCCTGTTCGCCTCGATGCTTCCCGCGTGGGTCCTCTTCGCGAAGCTCCACGGTTTGTACGACAGCGACGACGAGCGCACCGACCACACGACTATCGACGACCTGGTCGGCGTCCTCCACCTCGTCACGCTCGGCACCTGGCTCTTCGTCTTCATAGGCTGGGCCACCGGCTGGGCGCATCCGAGCATCGGAAAGCTGCTCGTGTTCTCGCTGCTGGCGCTCGCGCTCGTGCCCTCCGCGAGGGTCGTCGCCCGGGCTGGCGCGCGACGCTCGACTCTCTACGTCCAGAACGCAGTGGTCGTCGGAGCCGGAATCGTCGGTCAGCGCGTCGTCCGGAAGCTGCAAAGCCATCCGGAGTACGGCCTCCACGTCGTCGGGTTCGTCGATTCCGACCCGCTCGAGGGAGCCGGCGACGACCCCGACGTCCCGCTTCTCGGGGACATCGTCGACCTGCCCCAGCTGATCGAGCCCCTCGAGATCGAGCGTGTCATCGTTGCGTTCTCGCGCGATACACACGACGAAGTCCTGCATGCCCTTCGTCTCCTGCGGAGCTCGCAGGTGCAGGTGGACATCGTCCCCCGCCTCTTCGAGGTCATCGGCCCGAAGACCCGGATGCACACGGTCGAGGGCCTGCCGCTCATCGCTTGGCCCCCGGCACGGCTTTCACGTGCTTCGCGGCTGGCGAAGCGCGCGATGGATCTCCTGCTGTCCATCGTCGGCCTCGTCCTGCTCGCGCCCGTGCTGGCTCTGATCGCGGTCCTGATCAAGCTCGACTCCCGTGGACCGGTCTTCTTCCGGCAAGAGCGCGTGGGCAGCGGGGGAAAGACCTTCCGCATCTGCAAGTTCCGGACGATGCGACGCGATGCAGAGGCGCTGAAGGACACCGTCCGCCACCTGAACATCCACCTCGAGGACGACCCGCGGATGTTCAAGGTCGCCGAGGATCCGCGCGTGACGCGCGTCGGACGCTCCCTACGCCGCCTCGCGCTCGACGAGTTGCCCCAGCTCATCAACGTCGTGCGCGGCGAGATGTCGCTCGTGGGGCCGCGCCCGCTGATCCTCGAAGAGGACGACCACGTCCGCGAGTGGGCGCGAACCCGGCTGAACCTCAAGCCGGGAATCACCGGAATGTGGCAGGTGCTCGGAGCGAGCGACATCCCCTTCGACGAGATGACGCGGCTCGACTACATCTACGTCACCAACTGGTCGTTGTGGGGCGACATCCGGTTGATCGCCCGCACGCTCCCCGCGCTCGCCCGTTCCCGCCGCAGCTTCTAGTAGTGACCGACAGATGAGAGTCCTGCTCGTATCGTCATCGGGTGGCCACCTGGTGCAGCTCCACCGACTCAGCGGCTGGTGGCGGAAGCACGAGCGTCTCTGGGTCACGTTCGACACCGCCGACGCGGTGTCGATGCTCGAAGGCGAGGACACGGTCTGGGCGTTCCGGCCGACCACGCGCAATCTCCGTAACCTGATCCGCAACACCGTGCTCGCGTGGCGGACCCTCAGAACGTTCCGACCGGATGTCGTCGTCTCGACCGGTGCAGGCGTTGCTTTCCCCTTCTTCCTTCTCGCGCGCCTGAGCAGGATCAAGACGGTCTACGTGGAGGTCTACGACCGGATCGAGCTGCCGACGTTGACCGGTCGGCTCTGCTACCCGCTGAGCGACCTCTTCCTGCTCCAGTGGGAGGAGCAGCATCGCTTCTACCCGAAGGGGCGACTGATCGGCCGGCTCCTCTGATGCAACGCGACTCCTCGAACGGGGCTGCGGCCCCACTCGTCCTGGTGACCGTGGGGACCGATGCGTTCCCGTTCGAGAGGCTGATCGAGTGGGTCGACTCGTGGCTCGCGCAGGGCGCAGACGAGCGCGTGCGCTGCATCGTCCAGCATGGAGCCGCGCGACCCGCGAAGCATGCAGACTCTCGCACCTTCCTCGACTTCCCCGAGTTCGAGCAGCTCGTCGCGGAGGCCGACGTGATCGTCACGCACGGCGGTCCCGGAACGATCGTCCTCTGCGCCGATCACGAGAAGAAGCCGATCGTGGTCCCTCGCCTGCCCGAGCACGGCGAGGTCGTCGACCGGCACCAGGTCCCGTTCACGCGCCGGCTGGACGCCGAAGGCAACGTCGCGCTCGCCGAGTCCGAGCACGAGCTCCACTCGATGCTCGATCGGTGCCTCGCGGAGCCTGCGCTGGCGCGAGTCGTCAGGAACGGCGACCGTGGCTCGGCTGCCGCGCTGCGATTCGAGGAGCTCGTCGGCGAGCTGTTCGCATGAGCCTTCCGAGCCTTCCGATCAACCGGGAGACGGTCGGCCTTTCGGGTCTCGCGCTACCGAGGCCGGTGCACGCGCGGCGCCGCATGACCCTCGCGCCGGGCTGGCCGCTCGCGGTGGCATATGTCGGATACCCGCTCTGGTGGCTGCTCGGATTGCGTAGCTTCGTCTTCCTGCTCGCGGCCGTGCCGATGGGACTCGCGCTCCTCGGACGCCGTCGGCTGGTCGCGCCCCGGGGCTTCGGCGTCTGGCTGCTGTTCGTCGCGTGGGTCGTGGGCGGCTTCGCGCTGCTGGGGGTGCATGCTCCCGGGGCCAAGGACGGCGGCCGCGCGACGCAGTACTTCTCGGCCGGCTATCGGCTCGCGTGGTACGTGACCCTGACGATCGTCGTGCTCTACGTCGGGAACCTGTCCGAGCGGGAGCTGCCGACCAGGCGCATCTGCCGCTGGCTCTCCTCGCTCTTCATCGTCACGGTCTTGGGCGGCTATCTCGGAGTCGTTGCCCCCCACTTCCAGTTCACGTCGCCGATCGAGCATCTCGTGCCGTCCGGTGTGGCGCAGAGCGACTTCTTCAAGTCGTTGACGCACCCGGTCGCCGCGCAGGTGCAGGACTTCCTCGGCTACTCGCAAGGGCGTCCGGCCGCTCCCTACTACCACGCGAACGACTGGGGCGCGAACTTCGGCCTGCTGCTGCCGTTCTTCGTGCTCGAGTGGTTCCGCCGCGACGGCGGCCGGCGAAGGTGG
>JAICZB010000083.1 GCA_025933895.1 Thermoleophilia bacterium | reverse complement strand
TGCAGATCGCGATGCTGACGCAGCGGATCAACGAGCTGACCGAGCATCTACGCACGCACAAGCACGACCATTACTCGCGGCGCGGGCTGCTCAAGCTCGTCGGGCGGCGTCGCCGCTTCCTGAATTACCTGCAGAAGCACGACCTCGAGGGCTACCGCGCCCTCATCAAGGAGCTCGGCCTGCGCCGTTAGCTCCCAAGAACACGGAGGGTGGAAGTTCGAGCGAGCCCGTCGACGCTGACGATCGGCTGGCTCGAGCTCCCGCCCTCCACAAGCAGAGTGGAGGACAATTGATGAGTATCGCGACCGAGCGCCGGGCGCAGGTCTCCGTCCAGATCGGGAACCAGGAGATCAGCTTCGAGACCGGCCATCTCGCGAAGCAGGCGGACGGCGCCGTCGTCGTCCGCGGAGGCGACACGATGGTGCTCGCCACGGCCCAGGGGCGCGCGGAGGCGCGCGAGGGCGCAGACTTCTTCCCCCTCACGGTGGACGTCGAGGAGCGGATGTACGCCGCCGGCAAGATCCCGGGCGGCTTCTTCAAGCGTGAGGGGCGTCCGACCGAGCGCGCCATCCTCACGGCGCGGATGATCGACCGGCCCATCCGGCCGCTCTGGCCGAAGGGCTTCCGCAACGAGGTGCAGGTGATCTGCACCGTCCTCAGCGCGGACATGGTCACCGCCCACGACATCCTCTGCATCAACGGCGCGTCCGCGGCGCTGATGCTCTCGCCGCTGCCCTTCCTCGGTCCGGTCGGCGCCGTCCGCGTCGGCCTCATCGAGGGGCAGCTCGCCATCAACCCGACGCTGCGCGAAAGCGAGGACAACGGCGAGCTAGACCTGATCGTCGTCGGCACGAAGGAAGGGCTGACAATGGTCGAGGCCGGCGCGAACGAGATCCCCGAGGAGAAGATCCTCGAGGCGCTCGAGCTCGCGCACACCGAGATCGTGAAGCTCTGCGAAGCGCAGGAGGACCTGCGCAGGCAGGCCGGCAAGCCGAAGTGGCTCGACCTCGAGCTCGCCGCGGAGCTCGAGCGCGACCACGGCCACACGATCTGGGAGCGGATCCGGCAGGTCGGGATCCGCGAGTCCGGCACGGCCGTCGAGGAGCTCCTCGCCGAGCTTGCGCCGCCGATCACGATGGACTCGACCGACGAGGACATCCAGCGCCAGATCCAGGTCAAGTCGGCTCTCGCGTCGCTGATCGAGAAGCAGCGGTCGGTCGCGGTCGAAGGGCCGGTACGCGAGCAGTTCGGCGACGAGCTGAAGGCGCTCACCGACGCCGAGCAGGACTCGAAGGCTCTCAAGTCGGCGAAGCGGTCGCTGCTCTTCGACCGGATCCTCGAGGAGGTCGAGCTGCCGTTCCCGGTGGGGAGCACCTCGACCGACCCCGATACCGGCGAGACGCTGCCGGCCGTGAAGGACTCACAGACGCGCTCGTACGTCAAGAAGGCGTGCGAGTCGATCTACAAGGATCTCGTGCGGCAGAAGATCGCCGTCGACAAGCGGCGTCCCGACGGGCGTGGGGCGGAGGAGATCCGGCCGATCGAGATCGAGGTAGGCGTCAACCCGCGCTCGCACGGCTCCGGCCTGTTCACGCGCGGCCAGACGCAGATCCTTTCCTCGCTCACCCTCGGCACCGCGAAGGAGGGGCAGCGCATCGACGACCTCTCCCTCGAGGAAGAGCGCCGCTACATGCACCACTACAACTTCCCGCCGTACTCGGTCGGGGAGACGGGCTTCATGCGCGGGCCCAAGCGCCGCGACATCGGCCACGGTGCGCTCGCGCAGCGGGCGCTCGAGGCGGTCATCCCGAGCACGGACGAGTTCCCGTACACGATCCGAATCGTCTCGGAGACGCTCGAGTCGAACGGCTCGTCGTCGATGGGCTCGGTCTGCGGCTCGACGCTCTCGCTCATGGACGCCGGCGTGCCGCTCAAGGCGCCGGTCTCCGGCATCGCGATGGGCCTCGTCAAGGAGGGCGACGACTACGTCATCCTCACCGACATCCAGGGCGCGGAGGACCACCTGGGCGACATGGACTTCAAGGTCGCCGGCTCCCGGAACGGGATCACCGCGCTGCAGATGGACATCAAGATCACCGGCGTCACCCAGCAGATCATGCGGGACGCCCTCGAGCAGGCGAAGCGCGCCCGCGACTCCATCCTCGACAAGATGCTCGACGTCATCCCGGAGTCTCGTTCCGAGCTCTCCGACAACGCGCCGCGGATCACGACGGTCAAGATCGACCAGGAGAAGATCGGCATGGTCATCGGCAAGGGCGGCGAGACGATCCGCGGCCTCGAGTCCGACTTCGAGGTCCAGATCGACATCGAGGAGGACGGCACGATCCTCATCTACGCCACCGAGGGCACGAAGGCGAAGGAAGCAGTCGCCGCGATCGAGGCCCTCACGAAGGAGCCCGAGGTCGGCGACACGTTCACCGGCAAAGTCGTGAAGACGACGCAGTTCGGCGCCTTCGTCGAGCTGAAGAAGGGCACCGACGGGCTGCTCCACGTCTCGAACGTCGGCCCGGGCCGGGTCGCGCACATCGAGGACGTGATGGGCCGCGGCGACGTCGTGGACGTCGTCGTGCAGGAGGTCGACAAGGCCCGCGGCCGGATCGGCCTCAAGCTCGTCGCGAAGCACGAGAACGGCAGCCTCGTCCAGCCCGAGGAGCTGATCGAGCGGGCGAAGAACGCGCCGCCGCGTCCTCCGGAGGAGGAGCGGCCGCGCGGCGACCGCCGTGGCGGTCGTGGCGGCCGCGGGCCTCGCGGTCCGCGCCGCGACGACGGCGAGTAGCCGAGCATCGGGGCGGGCGGCAACGCGTCGCCCGCCCCGATTGGCTCCGTCCGGACTAACCCATTTGGGTCAATCACTCGGTGGCGGCTCATTGCGACCCTGGTTCGTGCCGATGAATCCGGCGAACCCGAACACGTGAGCCTTCCAACCATCTCACCGCTGCGGGGCCTCGTCGAGGTAACCCGCCTACTGCGGGCGCGTGAGGACCTTCCTGCGCTGCTCGACGCCGTCGCCCGGACCATCGGCGAGTCCTTGGGCTACCGCACCGTCGCGATCAACCTGTACCGGCCCGCCTGGGACGACTTCGAGGTCACGACCGTGCACGGGAACGAGGAGGCGCGCGCCACGCTGCTGGGCAACGCCCGGCCGGGCGACGACTGGACCGTCCTCCTCTCGGAGCGCTTCGAGCGGCGAGGCGCGTACGTCGTCCCCAGCGGCTCGGTCGACTGGGACTCGCTCGGACCGAGCTACGTGCCGCAGGGTACGGCGGCCGACGATCCCGACGCGTGGGATCCGGAGGACGCGTTGTTCGTCGCCCTGCGTGACCAGCAGGGCAACCTGCTCGGAATCCTCTCGGTCGACGAGCCCGTGTCCGGCCGGCGGCCCACGGACGACGAGCTCGACGTGCTCGTCTCCCTCACCGACCACGCGGCGCTCGCCCTCGAAGCAGCGAAGGAGGCGGCGGCCTCTGCGCGGCACCAGCGCGCGCTCGAGGAGCTCCTCGCCGTTTCGTCGCGCATCACCGGTGAGACCTCGAACGCCGAGATCCTGCGCCGCGTATGCACCGGTATCCGCGACGCCCTCGACTTCGAGAACGTCTGCGCCGCGCTCGTCGACCCGCAGAGCGGCGCCGTGGTTCCGCAGGCGGCCGCCGGCTGGCACCTGGAAGAGCTGCTCCAGCGCGAGCTGGTGACGGTCGCGCAGATCGAGCCGCTGCTCGACGACGAGTTCCTGCACGAGGGGTGCTACCTCCTCACCCACGAGGAAGCGCGCGCCCGGCTCGCGAGCGAGGTCGAGGTCTATCCGTCGCAGCTCAACGGCCGCGGGCCCTGGGCCTGGAACCGGCACTGGCTGATCGTGCCCCTGCACGACGGCCGCGGCGCGCTGCTCGGGATCATCTGGGTCGACAACCCGTGCGACCGGCTCGTGCCGTCGGCCGACCGCCTCCAGGCTCTGAGGATCTTCGCCAACGACGCGTCGTCGGCGCTCGTCTCGGGTCGCCACCTCGGGGAGCTCCGCTTCCTCGCCGACCACGATCCGCTCACGCGACTCCTCAACCGGCGCGCCTTCGTCAGCCGGCTCGACGGCGAGGTCGCCCGCGCCACGCGTTACGGCCGCTCCTTCGGCCTCGTGATCGCGGACCTCGACGACTTCAAGCAGCTCAACGACCGCTACGGCCACGCCTCCGGGGACGAGGCGCTCGTCGCGTTCGCGAACGTGCTCGTCGAGTCACTGCGGAAACCGGACGACGCCTTCCGCATCGGCGGCGACGAGTTCGCACTGCTCATCTCCGAGGCGAGCGAGGAGGACACCGTGCAAGTAGTCGCGCGGGTCGAGACTCTGCTCGAGAAGCTCGCCGCCGGCGGGGAGCCGTGGGCCGACGACCTCAGCGCGAGCTTCGGCTCCGCCGCCTGCCCCGAGGTCGCGCAGGACTCGCAGACGCTGTTCCGACTCGCCGACGAGGCGCTGTACGACGCGAAGCGGAGCGGCACCGTTCTCCGCTTCGTCGCCCGCGCGTAGCGGCTCCGCACGGCCGTTCGCCTACCATCCGGCCGTGCAGAAGGTGGTGTTGAGCGAGCTCGACGGCGGCGAGCGCGTGATCTCCGAGCGGGTGGCGAGCGTGCGCTCCGTCGCCCTCGGATTCTGGATCGACGTAGGCTCCCGCGACGAGCGCGTCGACCGCGCCGGCGTCTCCCACTTCATCGAGCACCTCCTCTTCAAGGGCTCGCGCCGTTTCGACGCGCAGGAGATCGCCGAGACCTTCGACGCGATGGGTGCCGAGCTGAACGCCGCAACCTCCCGGGAGAACACCGTCGTCTACGCACGAGTCCCCGACCACCACGTCGAGACGGCGCTCGAGGTGATGACGGACATGGTCTTCGCGCCCTCCTTCGCCGAGGTCGACCAGGAGCGGGAGGTCGTGCTCGAGGAGATCGCGATGTACGAGGACACGCCGCAGGAGCTCGTGCACGACCTCTTCTCGGAGGCCGTCTTCGGCGACCACCCACTCGGCCGGCCGGTGATCGGCACCGCCGAGGTCATCTCCTCCGTCAGTCGCCGCGCGCTCGCGGGCTATCACCGCACTGCCTATGCGCCGGGAAACGTCGTCGTCGCCGCTGCAGGGAATCTCGAGCACGACCGCCTCGTCGCGCTTCTGCAGAGGAGCGAGCGTCGTGCCGGCGCTCCCGCGCGCGCGGGCACCCGCGTCCGCCGGCCGCTCGCCCAGCTGCCCGGCCCGGGGCTCCGCTTCCAGCGCAAGGAGACGGAGCAGTACCACCTCTGTCTCGGCGCCGTCGGCATCTCGCGCTCGGACCGCCGGCGGTTCGCCGCGTCGCTGCTCGACTCGATCCTGGGCGGCTCGGCCTCGTCGCGGCTCTTCCAGGAGATCCGCGAGAAGCGGGGGATGGCCTACGCCGTCTACAGCTTCGGAGCGCAGTACTCGGACACCGGGATCCTGGGCGTCTACGTCGGCACGCGCGAGGAGAACCTCGCCGCCTGCGTCGAGATCTGCGTCGAGCAGATCGGCGAGATCGCTGCCGGCCGGCTGCGGAAGGGCGAGCTCGAGCGGGCGAAGGAGAGCCTCAAGGGGCGGATCGTGCTTTCGCTCGAGTCCACCTCGAACCGCATGAGCCGACTCGGCAAGTCGCTCGTGACCGACACCGAGCTCCTCACGCTCGAGCGGGTGATGGCCGAGATCGACGCGGTCGACGGCGACGAGCTGGCCGAGCTCGCGACGTCGCTGCTGCCGCCCGAGCGGCTCGCCGCGGCAGGCGTCGGCCCCGACGAGGCGCGCTTCCGCGCCGCCGTCGGCCGCGCGAGCTCCAGCCTGGGCGAGCAGGCCGCCGCGTGAAGCTCGCCTTCTTCGGCGCGGAGGGAAAAGCGGGGAGCGCGGTCGTGCGGCGGCTCGAGGCGGCCGGCTACGACGTCCGCGGGATCGAGCTCGGCGACGAGCCCGACGTTGCGGGCTGCGAGGCCGTCGTCGACTTCACGACACCCGAGGCGGCGCCGGCGAACGTCCGCGCCGCGCTCGAGCAAGGCGTTTCCTGTGTCGTCGGCACGACCGGCTGGGAGCCGGCCGAGCTGGGCGCATTCGCGGCGGGGAAGGGCCTCCGGCTCTTCGTCGCGCCGAACTTCTCGATCGGCGCCGTGCTGATGATGCGCTTCGCGCGCGAGGCGGCTACTCATTTTCCGCGGGCCGAGATCGTCGAGCTGCACAACGAGGCGAAGAAGGACGCGCCCTCCGGCACCGCGAGAGCTACGGCGGAGCTCATCGGCGGCGGCCCCGAGATCCACTCGGTGCGCCTGCCGGGACTCGTCGCGCACCAGGAGGTCATCTTCGGCGGCGAGGGGCAGCTGCTCACGATCCGCCACGACACGACCGGCCGCGAGTCGTTCGCCGACGGCGTCCTCCTCGCGCTCGAGAAGCTCGGCGATCTGCCACCGGGCCTCACCGTCGGGCTCGAGTCGCTGCTTTAGCCCTTCAGCGCGGCGTACGCTCCGGCCACGCCGAGCCCGTACACGGCGTGGTAGGAGAGGTCCTCGTTGAGCGTGCCCGGCGGATACGTCCACGGCGGTTCGTAGATCCCGAGTGGCACGAGCTGGGCATACGAGGACGCCCAGACGCCGAAGCCGAACGCGAGCCCGGCGCCGAGTGGATGGTCGGTGCGTTTGCGGAGGAGCCCGTACAGGCCGCCCCAGCCGACGCCGTACGCCCGAGGCTCGAATCCCGCAGCGCCCAGGACCTTTCGTGCGGCCTGCGCCGGGGCCGGTTCCTCCTCGCTGCCGTCCTCGTCGCTCTTGAGCTTCGGCAGCAGCTCCTGCCAGGCAGTCATGCACGCCGTTCCGACAGCGCCGGCGGTGAGGCCGAGGAGAAACCTGCGCATGGGTGCTCCTCTCGTGGAGGCTCGCCCTGAAACCTCTCCGTGCGGGATGATTACCGCATGCCGACCGAGGCGGCCGAGCTCGTCTTCGACGAAGCGACCAAGGTCTACCCTGGCCGCGACGGCGCGGCGGTCGACCACCTCTCGCTCACCGTGCCCTCGGGGGAGATCTGCGTCCTCGTCGGGCCGTCGGGCGGCGGCAAGACGACGGCGCTCAAGCTCGTCAACAGGCTGATCCCGCTCACGAGCGGTTACATCCGCATCGACGGCACGCAGATCGGCGACTACGACGTGACCGAGCTGCGCCGGTCGATCGGCTACGTCATCCAGCAGGTCGGGCTCTTCCCGCACATGACCGTGGAAGCGAACATCGGCACGGTGCCGCGGCTGCTGGGCTGGGAGCGGAGCCGGATCCGGGAGCGTGTCGGCGAGCTGCTCGAGCTCGTCGGCCTCGATCCAGAACAGGACCGGCGGCGCTTCCCCGCCGAGCTCTCCGGCGGCCAGCGCCAGCGGGTCGGCCTCGCGCGCGCGCTCGCCGCGAACCCGGCGCTGATGCTGATGGACGAGCCGTTCGGCGCGATCGACCCGATCGTGCGGGCGAGGCTCCAGGACGAGTTCCTGCGCCTGCAGGGAGAGCTCCGGAAGACCGTCGTCTTCGTCACCCACGACGTCGACGAGGCGATCAAGCTCGGAGACCGGATCGCGATCCTGCGCGAGGGCGGACGGCTCGCCCAGTACGACACGCCGCAGCGGATCCTCGAGCATCCGGTGGACGAGTTCGTCGCCGACTTCGTCGGCCGCGACCGGGCGCTCAAGGCGCTCGCACTCCGGACGCTCGGCGAGCTCGAGCTCGTGCCCGCCGGTCGGGACGGCGGGGACGGCCTACCGCGGTTGGGGGCGGATGCGAACCTCCGCGACGCGCTCGCGCTCCTGATCGCGGAGCGCCGCGACGCGCTGCTCGTCGTCGGCGCCGACGGGTCGCCGGTCGGTGTCGCACGGCGCCGGGACCTGATCGGATGACGGGCTGGCGGGTTGCGGGCGGCGGTGGCCCCGTCATCCCGAACTTCGGGCATCCGAGCGCCTGCCTCGAGCACAACGGATGGTTCTGCACCGACTGGCTGACCAAGCACTGGGGAGACACCCTCCAGCCGGCCCTCATCCAGCACATCCAGCTCACGCTCATCGCGGTGGGGATCGGCTTCGGGATCTCGTTCCTGCTCGCGCTCGTCGGTTTTCGCTGGCGGCTCTTCGAGGGGCCGATCGGCGGGTTCACCGACTTCCTCTACGCGATCCCCAGCCTCGCGCTCTTCCAGCTGCTCGTTCCGCTGACCGGGGTCACCGTGACGACCGTCGAGATCGCGCTGACCTCGTACACCCTGTTCATCCTCTACCGGACCATGATCGCCGGGTTGCGCGCCGTTCCCGAGGAGGTGCTCGAGTCGGCGCGGGGCATGGGGTTGACCCGGATCCAGACCTTTATCCGCGTCGAGCTGCCGCTCGCCACCCCGGCCATCCTCGCCGGCCTCCGCATCGCGACCGTCGCGACGATCTCGATCGCGACCGTGGCGGCCTTCCTGATCCAGGACGGACTCGGAGTTCCGATCTTCGACGCCATCGAGACGCCGGATCTCTTCAAGACCAAGCTCCTCGCCGCCAGCGGGCTGGCCATCCTGCTTGCGCTCGTCGCCGACGCTCTGCTTGCCTTCGTGCAGCGAGCGCTCACGCCGTGGAGTCGGCTCCGCTGATGGTCGCGAGCACCTTCGTCGACGCGTTCCGCTTCATGCCGAACCACGTCTCGCTCTTGCTCCACAAGAC
>JAICZB010000009.1 GCA_025933895.1 Thermoleophilia bacterium | reverse complement strand
CGGCGGGCCTCTTCGTCGAGCCCGCGCGCGACGCGCCGCCACGTCTCGCGGTCGTCGGGCATGTCGAAGTACTGGTAGCCGTCGAGCTCGCCCTTGAAGAGCTTCTCGTCGACGTACGCCATCACGGGGATGCGCGGATCGGAGTCCTGAGCGAGGAACAGGTCGGCGAAGACCGTCAGCGTCTCGAGCTCCGCCTCGTCGAAGAACCGGATCTCGGGCACCTCGTATACGCGCTCGACGATCATCTTCCGCGTCACCTCGTCCCAGTGGTCCTGCTGCTCGAGGACGTCGTAGTCGGGATAACGGCCGTGCATCTGCGGCGTGATCCCGCGCCGCTGCCGCGGCAGGTCGTACGGATCGGCGTGCGCCTGCTCCGGCAGGCGGCGGTTCGGGAGGTGATACGGATACGCCTCGGTGAAGTCGGGCGGCATTACTTCTCGCGCTTGACCACCGCGGCGAGGACGCCGAGCATCCCGACGAGGCAGAGCGAGCCGGGCGCGAAGAGCGGCGGCCCCATCGCGAGGTTGTACGTCGGCTCCGAGAATCCGCCCGGCCGCTTCTGGACGCCGCGGATGTGGGTGACCACGCCGATCGCCCCGTCGAGCGCGTAGAGCGCGGAGACCGCAGGGAGCCAGGTCCGGGCTGCTTTCTCGGAGAAGTAGCCGGCAACGCCGGCCGCGGTCAGCGGCGGCGTGAGCAGGAGCGGCGTCCACATCCACTTGTCGCCGAACGAGCCCTTGTAGTGCTCGTAGTAGATCTCGAACGCGAGCGGCGGGACGCTGAGTGCCGTCGTCGCGGAGAGCAGCTTCTGCATACGTCCCTCGCGGACGTTCACCAGCGCACGGGTGAGGAGGCTCATCGGGGTCCTTTTCTCTCCGTCGCCCGGAACGAAAACGCAGCCGGCCTATGCGGCGAGCCTCTCGGCGTCGCGGCGCTTCAGCTCGAGGCCGTTGCCCACACGCGAGCGGTCCGGCCGCAGGACGCCGCCCTCCGGCTCGGCGACGCCGTCGAAGAGCATCCCCTCGATCCGGACGTGATCGTGGAAGTACTCGAGATGCCGCCGGCGCTCCACGGCGCAGAACGCGTGCACGGAGATCGCAGGAGCGCAATGAGCGGAGAGGTCGATCGAATGCGCGTTCGCGAGGCCGGAGGCGGAGAGGAGCCCGGTGATCCCGCCGCAACGCGTGACGTCGGCCTGGAGGCAGTCGACGGAGCCGACGAGATCCCGGAAGTCGGCCGCCACGTACGCGTACTCACCGGCCGCGATCTCGAGCCCTGCGGGCCCCGAGTCGCGGATCTGGCGGAGCCCTTCGAGGTCGTCGGACGAGACCGGCTCCTCGAACCACGTCACGTTCCACGCGTCCGAGTAACGCTCCGCCCAGGCGAGCGCCTCCTTGCGGGCGAAGGCGCCGTTCGCGTCGACGTAGAGCTCGACGTCCTCGCCGATCGCCTCGCGGGCCGCGTCGAGACGCACCGGGTCGCGCTCCGGCTCGCGCCCGACCTTCATCTTCACGCGCGGGATCCCGGCCTCGGCCCAGCCGCCGAGCTGCTCGCACAGTCGCTCCTCGGTGTAGGAGCAGAAACCACCGCTGCCGTAGATCGGGACGTCCTGGTGCGCCGCGCCGAGGAGGACGACGAGCGGGACGTCGAGCAGCCGGGCCTTCAGGTCCCAGAGCGCCTGGTCGACGGCCGACACGGCGCAGAAGCCGATCCCCGGCTGCCCTGCGTTGCGGACCTGGGCCGTCATGCGCAGCCAGGCCGCGCGGACGTCCATTAGATCCTCGTTCTCGACGACGCCGGCGAGCTGAGACGAAACCACCTCGGCAGCCGCCGCGTCGCAGTACGTGTAGCCGAGCCCGGCGTGCCCGCCGGCTCGTGCCTCGACGACGACGATCGTCGTCGAGTCCCACTCGAGCGTCCCGTCCGATTCCGGCTCGTCGGTCGGGATCGTGTAAGCGTTGACCTCGAGCCGGTCGACCGGCGTCGTCGCGACCACTACGACGACTTCAGGTGCTCGGTGAACTCGACGAGCTTCCCCCGCAGCGATTTCTGCATCACGCCCATCCGCTCGGGGTCGCCCTTGACCATCGCCATCGCCATCTCCTTCGCCTGCTCGGTCCGGATGTGCGGCGGCAGCGGCGGAATCTCCGGGTCGGTCTTGACCTCGAGCACCACCGGACGGTCGGCGGCGAGCGCCTCCTCCCACGCGGAGCGCATCCGGTCGCCGTCGTCGCAGAAGATCCCCTTCAGCCCGCACAGCTCGGCATAGCCCGCGTAGTCGAAGTTGGGCAGCCACTGGGTGCCCGGGAACTTCGGGTCGCCCTCCATCACCCGCTGCTCCCAGGTCACCTGGTTCAGGTCCTGGTTGTTGAAGACGCAGAAGATCAGCCGCTTGTCGGGCCAGCGCTCGTGGTAGCGCTTGACCGTCAGCATCTCGTTCATCCCGAGCATCTGGAACGCGCCGTCGCCTACGAAGCAGATGACCGGCCGCCCGGGATGCGCGAACTTCGCCGCGATCGCGTACGGAACGCCCGGCACCATCGTGGCGAGCGTCCCCGAGAGCGAGGCGAGGTTGCCCTTGCGCAGCTTCAGCTGGCGGGCGTACCAGTTCGTCGAGGAGCCGGAGTCGGCCGTGATGATCGCGTCTTCCGGCAGCACCTGCGAGAGCTCGTGGACGACCCGCTGCGGGTTCATCGGGTCCGCCTCCATCATCGCGCGGCGCTCCACGATGTCCCACCAGTCGCGAACGCTCTCCTCGATCCGATCGCGCCAACCGCGGTCCTCCTTGCGCACGAGGTGCGGCTCGAGCGCCTTCAAGGTCTCCTTCGCGTCGCCGATCAGCAGCACGTCGGCCGGGTAGCGGATCCCGATCATGTCGGCCTTGATGTCGATCTCGACGCAGCGCGCCTGGCCCTCCTTCGGCAGGAACTCCGCGTACGGGAAGCTCGTGCCGACCATGAGCAGCGTGTCGCAGTCCTCGATCATGTCGTAGCTCGGGATCGTTCCGAGCAGGCCGATCGCGCCGGTCACGTACGGGAGATCGTCGGCGAGGACGTCTTTGCCGAGCAGAGCCTTGGCGACGCCTGCGCCGAGCAGGTCGGCGACGCGCTCGAGCTCGTCGGCGGCGCCGCGGGCTCCCTGGCCGATGAGCATCGCGACCCTCTCGCCGTCGTTGAGGATCTCGGCTGCGTGCTCGATGTCGGACTCCTGGGGCAGGATGCGCGGCCGCCGGTAACCGACGCTCGTGTAGACGGACCCGTGGGCGCGCGGCGGCGACTCGACGGCGTCCATCTCGGCGACGTCGTTCGGGACGATGATCGTGCAGACGCCGCGATGGTCGAGCGCGATCCGACAGGCGCGGTCGACGAGCTGGCGCGCCTGCTCCGGGACCATGCAGTACTGGACGTACTCGGACACGTCCGTGAACAGCACCGGGAGGTCGATCTCCTGCTGGTAGTGGGTGCCGAGCGAGGAGCGCTTCTGCTGGCCGACGATCGCGACGACCGGTACGTGGTCGAGCTTCGCGTCGTAGAGGCCGTTGAGGAGGTGGACGGCGCCGGGGCCGGAGGTCGCCATGCAGACGCCGAGCGTGTCGGGAGCGGAGAACTTCGCGTGCCCGCACGCCATGAAGGCGGCCATCTCCTCGTGCCGGGCCTGGATGAACTCCGGGTCGCCGTCGGCGCGATCGAGCGCTCCGAGGAAGGCGTTGATCCCGTCGCCCGGATAGCCGTAGATGCGATGGACGTCCCATTCGCGCAGGCGCTTCAAGAAAAAGTCGGCGACGAGCTCGCCCATTGATCATTCCTCCTCGGATTTGCTCTCCCCGAGGTTGTGGACGGGAGGCCCGAACGGGAAACGCCGGAGGCGTCTACGCGGCGGAAAGCGCGCGCAGGAGCACGGTGCGGAACGAAGCGTCGTACGCGGGGCGTTGGTCCGACGGCAGCAGGTGCAGCAGGGAGACCCAGCCGAACGCGTGCGCAAAGCGGCCGAGGCGCTGCGCCAGCTCGAACGCGTCGGCGAGCCCCGTCCCCCACGGCTCGAGGTAGGCGTCGCGCAACTTCGCGAACCAGGAATCCGCGGGCTCGAGGCCGTTGCGCTCCTCGAGAAAGCGAAACGTCACGACGAGCGAGACGAACGGATGCGAAAGCGAGGCGTCGCCCCAGTCGGCGATCCGTAGCCGCTCGCCGTCGACGAACGCGTTCGTGTCGTGGAGATCGTCGTGCTGGACGGCGGCGGGAAGACCGTGACCCGCGAGCTCTTCGCAGAGCGCCGCGAAACGCGGTCCATACGTCCGCAACCGTTCCGCCTCCGCCGGCTCCAGCGGGAGCTCGGACGCGGCGAGCTCGGGGTAGAGCTCGGGCCAGCGCGGCAGCGTCCGGTCGGGCACGGCGGCCGGCACGATCGCCTCGCGCTGGAGCTCCGCGTACCGGGGCAGGAGCCGCAGCCAGAGCTCCGGCGGGTTGCCGAGCGCTCTGAAGGACCTGCCTGCATCGGCTGTCAGGAGCCAGCCTCGAGCGGAGTCGCAGGCAAGAATGCGCGGCAGGAGCTCTGGCCTGCAGCGGGCGAGCGACGCCACGAGCTCCGGCTCGAACCCGTGGCTTGGAGCGGACGCCTTGAACCACACCGGGCCGTCCGCGGTCGGGATCCGCGTGGTCGTGGCCCAGACCCGGTCGCGGACCACCTCCCCCGGCCCCGAGGGCCGGCAATGGGCCCGGATCCACTCCTCCGCGCTCTCCACGCGCCGAGTATCGCCTTGTGGACGTCGGACGCGGATGGAAGACTCCGGTCCCGTGGAGAGCGCACTCGCACCGCCGGTAGCAGCTCCGCGGGCCGAGCCGCTCGTGCCGACGAGGCTGCTCGCGGTTCCCGCGGCGGCGCTCGCGCTCCTGCTCGCTGCGATCTTCTCGAACACGCTCTGGCCGCTCGACTTCCTCCACGTCGCCGGCGGCGGGCTCTGGACCGGCATCGACCTGTTCATGGGCTTCGTCGTCGGGCCGATCATGCGGCGGCTCGAGCCGCCGGTGCGCGGTGCCGTGATGCGCCGGCTGATGCCGAAGATGATGGTCGTGATGCCGACGCTCGCGCTTACGACGATGACGGCGGGCTGGCAGCTGGCGCGCAAGCTCGGCATCCTCGACACGCCGTACCCGCGGCACTGGTGGCTCGTCGCCTCCTTCGTGATCGTGGCGGTGCTCGCGCTGACGGCGTTCGCGGTGCTGCTGCCGGCGAACGTCGGCGTCCTGCTCGAGCTGCGCAAGGAGCAGCCCGACGGACAGCGGATCCAGCGGCTGATGAGCCGCTACACGGTGTGCACCGCGATCCAGGGCTGCATGCAGATAGCGACGCTGGTCGTGATGACGAGGATCGCGACGTTTTGAGCTTCCTGCGCACACCGCCGGGGACGGCGCTCGTCTCGCTCGCGTGTGCGGCGGCGGGCGTGATCGTCGTCGCCTCGTACGTGCCGCGGCACGCCCCGCTGCCCGCGCCGCTCGTGCTCGTCGTCCTCGCGGGCCTCTTCTGGGCCGGCGCCGCCTGGCGCGGCCGACGGCTCGTGGCAGGGAACATCGCGCGCCCGACGCTCATCGCCGCGGCGATCGCGGTCGCCTTCCTCGAGCTCGTCTTCGCCTACGACGGGACGCGCGGCGCGCCGCTCGCGCTGCTCACGATCGCGCTCGTCCTCGTCGCGCTCGACCTACCGCTGCTGATCAGCACGTACGGCGCGACCCTCTAGTTCACGCCGTCGACGGCTCGGACGAGATCGTCGCGGCTCCTACAGGTCTGCCGCGAGGAACAGTCGCTCCGGCGACTCCACGACCGCGATCGCGGCTCCGAGGGGACCGTCGAGCGCCTCCGGCGCGAGATACCGGCTTCTGATGCGAGCGTTGATCGACGCAGCCTCGGCGTCGCGCACGATCTCGCCCGGCCCCGATGCCGAGACCCAACGTTCCCGTCCCGGCTCTCGTGCGTCGACGACGGCCGAGGCAGCGACGCTCTGCTCAGCGACTCGAAGTAGAAGCAGTCCTCCTCGAAGAGAAACCAGACGGGCGTGAGGTGGATGCCGCCGTCCGGATCGTGGGTCGCGAGTACCGCACAGCGCCGGCGGGTCAGCGGGGCGCGTGGGAGTGCGTCTCGATGAAGTCGAGCGTGCGACGCCAGGCGTCGTCGGACGCCGCCTGGAACTCCTCCTGCTTCCGGTCGAAGAAGCTGTGCGGCGCTCCCTCGAACTCGATCAGCTGATGCTCCTTGCCCGCCTCGCGCAGCGTCTGCTCGAACTCGGCGTTGTCGTCGTGGCTGATCGCCCGGTCGGCCCCGCCCTGGAGGGCCAGGATCGGCGCCTCGAGGCGTGGGACGAGCTCGATCATCCGGCTCGGCCGGCCGTAGAAGCCGACGGCGCCCGCGAGGCCGTGGCCGGAAGCGGCCGCCGCCCAAGAGCCGCTGCCGCCGAAGCAGAAGCCGACGGTGAAGACCGAGCTGCAGCCGAGTCCTCGCAGGTCGCGGACGCACGCGCCGACGTCCGCCTGGACCTGCTCTTGCGTGAGCTGCTGTACCAGCGGCATGTAGTCCCAGTCGTCGGGACGTTTGTCGACGCCGGCGGTGCGGCCGAAGTAGTCGAACGCGATCGCGGCGTGACCGCGTTCGGCGAAGCGAAGCGCGAGCTCCTCGTAGAAGCGATAGAGCCCGCGCACGTCCGGCAGGATCACGACTCCCGTCGAGACGTCTCCTTCGGGAACCGCGCGGAACGCCGCGAACCGGTTCCCGTCCTCGCCTTCGAGAACGAGATCGTCGTGGGACACCGCCGCGCCCGAGATCCGCGGGATCGGCGGCTCGGAGTCGACGTCGAAGCACATGGGCGCGAGCCTACGAGAGGAGCCACAGGCTCTGCGGCGTACCCTGAGTGCGGTGGACGACGAGTCGCAGCGCGAGGAGATGAACGCCGCGATCCGCGCCCAGCGAGAGCGGGGAGCGGTGCCGCGATCCATGCTGCCGCCGGAGGACGAGCCGCCGGCGCACGCGCCACCACCTGCCCCTCCGCCGCAGCCGCAGCCCGACGAGCCTCTGCCGCCCAAGCGCGGCCTGCTCTCCCGCTTCTTCCGAAGCTGAACCCGTAACCAGGAGCCCGCTGCGACGTTTACCCGACGTCGCCATGGGAGACGGCAACGCGCGCAAGAGAGGGGGCCGCACTTGAGGCGGGGGCTGCAGATCGCCGCCGCCTGCATCGTCGTGCTCGTGGGAGCCTTCGCGGTCGGCAATGCTGTCGCCGGCCCGTTCTTCTGGTACTCCTGCAGCCTCGACGGCCTCGAGGCGCACGGCCCCTCGCAGGCCAGCATCATCGTCTCCAGCGACGGCACGAGGCTCGGGCTCCTCGGCGCGACCGGGATCCGCCAGCCCGTGTCGCTGAAGCGGATCAGCCCGGCCATGCGAAAGGCGATCGTCGCCGTCGAGGACAGCCGCTTCTACGAGAACAACGGGATCGACTACCTCGGGATCGTGCGCGCGCTGAAGAGCGACGTCGCGACGGGCGGCTTCACGCAGGGCGCCTCGACCATCGAGCAGCAGCTCGTCCGCAACCTCTACCTCAGCCCGCAGCAGACGATCAGCCGCAAGCTCACCGAGGCCTGCCTCGCGGTCCAGCTCGACCGACACTGGAGCAAGGACCGGATCCTCGCGACATACCTCAACGACATCTACTTCGGCCAGCAGGCGTACGGGATCGAAGCCGCCGCCAAGACCTTCTTCGGGGTGCACGCGAAGGATCTGACGCTCGAGCAGGCGGCGCTCCTCGCCGGGTTGCCGCAGGCGCCGTCGTCGTACGACCCGATCAACCGTCCCGATGCCGCGAAGGCGCGGCGCGCGGAGGTCTTACGTGCCATGGTCGACGCCGGCGACATAACCCACGCCCGCTATCGACGAGCGGTCGACAGCCCGCTCGGCCTCCACCCGCAACGGGTGCGAGGGCTGGCGGGCGAGACGTATCTGAACGACTACATCACGAACCAGCTCGTGAACGAGTACGGCGCCGAACGCGTCCGTCAGGGCGGGCTGCGCATCTACACGACGCTCGACTCGAAGATGCAGAACGAGGCGACCCGCTCGATCCTCGGCACGCTCGACCGCAAGAACGACCCCGCCGGCGCCGTCGTCTCGATCGACCCGAAGACGGGCCAGATCCGGGCGATGGCCATCGCGCAGACGGGGAAGCGCATCTCCTTCGATCTCCCGGTGAACGGCCAGAGGCAGTCCGGGTCGACGTTCAAGATGTTCGTGCTGACGCACGCCGTCGAGCAAGAGATCAACCCGTATTCGACGCAGTACCTCTCGGCGCCCTTAGTCGGGCCGAACAACTGGCGCGTCCACACGTTCGAGAACACGTATTCCGGGCGGATCCCGCTCACGCAGGCGACGCTCCTCTCGGACAACACGGTCTACGCCCGCCTCACGCTCGACCTCGGGCCGAAGCCGATCGCCGAGCTCGCGCACCGGATGGGAATCCAATCCCAGCTCAAGCCCGTGCCCTCGATCGTGCTCGGCGTGAACGCCGTGAGCCCGCTCGACCTCGCGAGCGCCTACGCGACGCTCGCGGACGGCGGGGTCGAGCACGACCCGAGCATCCTCACGAAGGTGGTCTTCCCCGACGGCCACACCGAGCGGGCCTCCAAGTCGAGGGGGACGCGGGTCGTCGACGACAAGGTCGCCGCGGCCGTCACGCGCGTCCTCGCGGCGAACGTGCAGGCCGGGACGGGGACGGCGGCCGCGCTCGCGGGCCGGCCTGCGGCCGGGAAGACCGGGACGACCGACGGCTTCGCGGACGCCTGGTTCGCGGGCTGGGTGCCTCAGCTCACGACCGTGACCTGGGTGGGCTATCCGGAGCGCGAGCGGCCGATGCGCGACGTGCACGGGATCGCAGGCGTCACCGGCGGCACGCTCCCGGCGCAGATCTGGCACGCCTACATGACGGACGCGCTGCAGGGACAGCCGGTCGAGCAGTTCCCGAACCCGGGCGCGCCGCCGTACAAGCGATGGTGCGGGCGTTACCAGTTCGCCCGCACGTTCCACGACGCGCGCGAGCACAACGGTTGCCGGCACGAGCACAAGCAGAAGGCAAAGACCACGACGCAGCGGAAGACGACGACGGCCAAGACGACGACGGCCGAGACGACGACCGTCCACACGCCGACACGGACGGTGCAGACGACGACACGGGCCACGACCACACGCGCCACGACCACGCGGCCGACGACGACCGCACCTCCGCCCACGACGACGACCGAACCGACGACGACCACCGAGCCGACGACCACGACGACTGGCGGCCCGCCCTGATCGAGGTACTAGCTCGGTGACGAGAGCCCGGCGTCCCGGGCTCCCCCACCGCCGGACGCCGTCAAGCGGCGCGCTTCTTACCGAGCATCTTGTCCCACCACTCGCCCTCGTCGACGAGGGTGGCGACGACCTTCGGCCCGCTGGGCCACCGCGGCAGCGTCACCCGGCGCTGCTTGGTGAGCTCGTCGAGCACGGTGGCGCGCAAGGTGTGCAACCGCTCGTGCTGCGCTTCGATCTCCCGGGCCAGGTCCCTGCGCTCGGCCTCGCGACGTTCGACGTCGTACTCGACCTCGAGCAGGCTGTCCCTGTAGGTGAGGCTCTCTTGAAGTGTGCTGGACATGCGGCGCTCCTCCTCCACTCGTAGTACCCAAGGACGCCGCAGTTGTCCTGGCCCAATCGTCGTCCGGAACGGCATTTCTGGCGATCCCTCGAACAAGCGTTTCTGCGCCACGTCGGACCGATCGCGAAAACAGTCAAGTTCGATGCATCTCCAGCCGATAGAAGCTGCGTGACGTACCTGCGGCAGGTCGGTCTCTAGCGTGAGCGCCGAGGAAGAGCGCATCCCCCAGCGTCAGCTCGGCGAGCTGATGACCGAGCTCGGGCTCATCAGCGAGGAACAGCTCGCGACCGTGCTCGAGGTGCAGCAGCAGTCGAAGCGTCCGCTCGGCCAGATCATCGTGGAGCTCGGCTTCGCGTCGGGCGCCGCGGTCGCGCACGCACTGGCGATGCAGAGCGGCGGCGCGCTCCGGACCGAGTACGGCTTCGCACTCGGCGTCCCGCCGGTCGACGAGGCAGACGAGGAGGCGACGCGCGACGGGCTTCCCAAGCTCCGGCTGGCGCCCACGGCCGTCGCTCCGCCGCGGCCGACCCCCGCATCTGGCGAGGAGGTCGAGGCCGAGGATTCCGCAGCTCCGGCTGCCGTCGAGGAAGAGGCCCCCGGCGTTGCCGCTTCCGATCTCCCGGCAGACACCGAGGGGATCGACGAGGCCGAAGAAGCCGAGCCCGCCGCGGACGCCGAGCCGGTCGAGGACGAGCACGAGATTGAGGACGAAGCAGCCGTCGAACCGTTGGAGGAGGTCGTCCCCGAGGACGAGGAGACCGCCGAGTACGAGCCGGAGGAGGCGCTCGACGAGGTGGAGGCGAGCACGGAGACTCAGCTCGCGGTCGAGCCGGAGGCCGAGAACGCCGAGCTCGAGGAGCTTCGCGCTCAGATCGAGCGACTCGAAGCCGCCCTGGCCGACGAGCAGTCTGCCGCCGTAGCCGAGCGAGCGCAGCTGCAGGGCGAGGCCGCCACGCTCGAGACCGCGCTTGCCGAGGCGCGGAACGAGCGCGAGCAGGAGCTCGCCGGTATCCAGGAGGAGCGCGACCGGGCGGCCGCCGAGCTCGAGCGCCTGCAGAGCGCGCTCGCCGAGACGCAGACCGAGCAAGGGCACGACCTCGCCCGGCTCCAGGAAGAGCGCGACAACGCGACGGCGGAGCTCGAGCGCCTGCAGAGCGCGCTTGCCGAGACGCAGGCCGAGCGAGAGCGCGACCTCGCCCGGCTCCAGGAAGAGCGCGACAACGCGACGGCGGAGCTCGAGCGTGTCGAGACGGCGCTGGCCGAGGCGCACGATTCGGCCGCCGAGCACGAGCGCCGGCTGGCCGAGGCGCAGGAACAGCATTCCGCCGAGCGGAACAGGCTCGCCGGCGAGCGCGAACAGCTCACGGAGGAGCTCGGCGAAGCGCTCGAGCGGCTGGCCGACGCGGGCCAGACGGCCGAGGAGCGCGACAGGCTACGCGCCGAGCTCGAGCGGTTCGAGGCCACATTTGCCGAAGCGCAGACCGCGGCCGCCGGCGAGCGCGAGCGGCTGCTCGGCGACGTCGACAGGCTCGAGAACGCGCTGGCCGAGACGCAGGCAGCGCGCGAGCAGGAGGTCGGTGAGCTTCGCGACGAGCATGCTCGCACCCGGCAGGAGCTCGACGGCCTGCAGACGACACTGGCCGAGGCGCAGGCAGCGCGCGAGCAGGAGCTGAGTGAGCTTCGCGACGAGCACGCCCGCACCCGGGAAGAGCTCGACGGCCTGCAGAACGCGCTCGCCGAGGCACAGGCGTCGTCCGCCGACCAGGAGCGCAGGCTCGCCGAGGAACGGGAGCTGCACGCCGCCGAGCGGAGCGAGCTCGGCGCACAGCGCGACCGGCTCCAGGAAGAGCTCGGCAGCACGCTCGAGCGGCTCGCCGTTCTCGGCCCGGCGGCCGAGGAGCGTGACGAGCTGCGCGCGAAGGTGGAGCAGCTCGAAACGACCCTCGCCGAGGTGCGGGACAGCTCCGCGATCGAGCTGCGCGGGGTCGTCGAGGAACGCGAAAGCCTGACGGCGGAGCTGGAGGAGGCGCGGGAGTTGCTGCGCCAGGCGGAGCGTGTGCGCGAGTCCCAGATCGCTCTCGAGGCCGAGCGCGACCGCGCCGTCGCCGAGCTGGAGCGGCTCCGGACGGTCGCCGCCGACGCCCAGGCCGAGGCGGAGGAGCAGACCCGCCTGCTCGTCGAGGAGCAGGACCGCAATCACGCCGACCGCGAGACCTTCCTCGCCCAGCGGACGGTGCTCGAGCAAGAGCTCGGCAGCGCGATCGAGCAGCTCGCCGCCGCGGCGACCGCCGCCGACGAGCGCGAGGCGCAGCTGCAGCTCGGCTCACAGCGGCTGCTCGAGGCGCTCGACGCGGTCCGCGGGCTCGCGGCCGAGCTCGGGTCGGACATCGAGACGCTCCCGGAGGAGGTCGTCACGGCCGACACCGAGACGGAGCAGGAGCCCGAGGCCGACACGGAGCCGGAGGTCGCGACGGAGCCGGAGACCGAGAACGAGCAGGAGGCCGAGGACACCGAAGCCGGCGACCCCGAGGCCGACTCGGAAGAGGTCGAGTACTCGCTCTTCGTCCCGGGGCCGAACGGATATGAGCTCGTCCCGCAGACCGGTGTGCCGCCGCAGGCGGGACAGACGGTCGAGCTGATCTTCCCCGACCGCGACGAGCCCGCCGTGTTCGAGGTCGTGCGCAGCGGCCGCACCCTTCCGGCCGGCGACATCTGCGTCTATCTCGCGCAGGTCTAGGGCGCTCGGCGCCTAAAGAACGGCGCAGAGAAAGCCGATAACCAACTCGCCGATACGCGAACTGGAGGCCTGCAGTGGACGACTATTTCGAGCACGAGACGACGTACGACGACGAGCAGCGCGTCGAGCCCGGCGACGAGCGCAGCGCGGCGCTGGAAACCGCACGTAGCTGGGAGCTCCCCTACCTCGACGACGAGCCGCTCGTCATCGACAACGAGTCAGCCGCCCGCGTGGGCGGCGAGGAACTAGCGCGCATCGGCGCCGCGCCCGTCCGGTGCGGCGATGAGGGCAATGTCCACGTCGCCCTCGCCGAAGCGACCCCCGAGCGCATCGCGAGCATCCGCGAGCACTTCTCCGGCGCCGTGGCGATCGGCGTCGTCAAGGTCTCGACGCTCGCCTCCCTGCTCGACGCGGCCTCGATCAGCGCGGCTGCTTCCGCCACCGACGCGGTTACGTCCGGAGCGGCCGCTGCGGCGCCCGTCTGGGGACGGTCGCTCGAGCGTGTCCTCAACCTGTTCGACACCGAGGCGACTCGGCTCCAGGACCTGCGCGGCAAGATGCAGGAGCTCGGAGGCGAGATGGCGGCGCGCGAGCAGCGCGTGCAGGAGCTCGAGGCCGAGCTCCAGCGGATCCGCGTCGAGCGCCTCCGCGACCAGGAGGCGGTGGACCGGCTCAAGCACGAGCTGGCCGACCGCAACAGCCGGCTGGAGCGTGCACTCTCGAAGACGCAGGAGCTCGTCGCGATCATCCAGGGCGGCCACCTGCGGTGAGAACCCTCCCGGCGCGCACGCTCGCCGCTGCGGGCACTGCCGGCCTGGGCGCCGCCGCCGGTGCGGCCGCCTACGTCAAGGTGGGCGGCCTCCCGGGCGTGCTCTACGCCGCCGGGATCTGCCTGGCCGCGATCCTCGGCGCGCTCGCGATCCACGCCGGCCGGACCGAGGATGCGACCGAGCCGGTCGAGGCCGCGCCCGCACCCGCTGCGCGGCCGTCGCTCTGGCGCCGCAAGAAGCACGTCATCGCGGAGCTCGAGGCCGATCTCGCCGCGACCGCCACGGAGCTCGACGAGCACCGCCACGCACTCGCGAACCTCGCAACGCAGCTCTCGCGGGAATCGGAGGCGGCACAGCGGAACGCCGAGCGGCTCGAGGGGCGGATCCGTGAGCTCGACGCCGAGCGCGAGGGGCTGCAGGAGCTCGTCGCCACGGAGCGCGACCGGTTCCAGCAGACGCTCGACCAGCTCGGCGGCGGCATCGGGGGCCACGCCAACGAGATCGCCCAGCTCGAGCGGGAGCTCGAAGCGCTGATCGCGCGCTAGCGCCGATTTGTCCGAAGGAGGGATCGGCGCGGGCACGTCCGCTGCCGACTCAGACCGCGGACAAGCCGGGAGAGACGATGCTGCTGAAGATCCTGATCGTTGGAGCCCTCGCAATCGGCCTGATGGCCGCCATCCGCGACGGGCGCGTCCTGCGGGACTCCGGGCTGCTCAGCAGCTGCAGCCCCGTCGTGGTCAACGGCCAGGCGGACGGCTCGATGCAGAGCTGCTCGAAGGGCCGCCTCGACGGCTTCCCCGACCTCACCGGCCAGTCGTGCGTGCTCGTCTCGGTGCGGCCCGCACGCGAGGAGTGGCGCTGCGCCGCGCCCGTCGTCTCGTCCCAGAAGCCGACCGGATGAACCGGCCGGCGCCCGCACCCCGCTCATCCGAGGGATACGGGCTAAAGACGGTGCCGTAGCGGGCCGATTGGAAAGGCTGCCGATGGATCTCGAACTCGTGCTCCGCCGCGCCGTCGAGCTAGGCGCCAGTGACATCCACCTCAAGGTGGAGCGTCCTCCGATCGTCCGCTGCGACGGAAGTCTCGGCGAGCTCGAGGGCGAAGTCCAGCTGACCGAGCGCGACCTCGAGCTCGCACTGGAGCAGGTCTGCGCCGACACGCCCAAGCGGCTGCAGACGTTCCTCGAGACCGGCGAGCTCGACAGCGCCTTCGCACCGGAGGGACTGCCGCGGTTCCGCGTCAACGGCTTCCGCCAGCGCGGCTCCATCTCGATCGCCTTCCGCGTCATCCCCCGCGAGGTCCCGGACTTCTCGGAGCTTTCGCTCCCGGCCGGCGTCCGTCGCCTGGCCGAAGAGCATCGCGGGCTCGTGCTCGTCACCGGCGCGACCGGCTCGGGCAAGACGACGACGCTCGCGGCGGTCATCGATCACATCAATCGCTCGCGGAAGCAGCACATCGTCACGATCGAGGACCCGATCGAGATCGTGCACGGCGACCACGGCTGCATCGTCAACCAGCGCGAAGTCGGGCTCGACACCGCGTCGTTCGCCCAGGCGCTCCGGCGCGGCCTCCGTCAGGACCCGGACGTGATCCTGATCGGCGAGCTTCGCGACGCCGAGACCGCCGAGACCGCGCTCGCCGCTGCAGAGTCGGGCCACCTCGTTCTCTCGACGATGCACACGGTGGACGCGTCGGAGACGATCGGACGGATGGTCGAGTTCTTCCCGGCCGTCAAGCAGCAGCTGATCCGGTCGATCCTCGCCGGCGTGCTGCGCGGTGTCATCAGCCAGCGGCTGCTTCCCCGCATCGGCGGCGGACGCATCCCCGCGGTCGAGGTCATGATCGGGAACGCCCGGATCGCCGACCTGATCCGCGACAACAAGCCCGACGAGATCACCGAGGCGATCGCGGAAGGCGACTTCTTCCAGATGCAGACGTTCAGCAAGGCGCTGATCCAGCTCGTGCTGGAGGAGAAGGTCGACCGCGAGGTTGCGGCCAACGCTTCTTCGAACCGACACGACTTCCTCATCGCGCTCGAGCGCGCCCTCAAGCAGCGTGCCGTCGAGGTTGCGGAGCTCGAGCCCGTACCGGATCCGGAGCCCGCAAGCGACCCGGAGCCGGATTCGACGCCGGACGAGGCGGCCGAGGAGACCTCGGAGCTGCCGAGACTGCGCGTCGCCGGCCAGCAGTAGCCATGAAGCGCTTCGTCCCCCTGCTCGGGGCCGTGCTCATGCTGGCCGTCTCGAGCACTGCCTCGGCGGACACCTTCCGCGTCGTGCACCCGCACGCGAGCGGACCGGGCCCCGTGACGTTCACGACGAGCGTCAGCGCGGCCTCGCTCGACCAGGCGCAGAAAGGCCCGATGTCCTTCCCGGCTCTCCGCACCATCTGGCAGGCGGCCGGGAGCACATACGGCATTCCGTGGGAGGTGCTCGCCGCGATCAACAAGGTCGAGACCGACTTCGGTCGCAACCTCGGGCCGAGCTCGGCGGGGGCGGTCGGCTGGATGCAGTTCATGCCCTCGACGTGGGCCCGGTGGGGCGTGGACGCAAACGGGGACGGTGTCGCCGATCCCGACAATCCCACGGATGCGATCTTCAGCGCCGCGCGCTACCTCGCCGGCTGCGGCGGACAGCTCGACATCACCCGTGCGATCTATTGCTACAACCACGCGACCTGGTACGTGAACGAGGTGCTCGGGCTCGCCGCCGCCTACAGCCAGGGCGGCGGGATGGGACTCTTCTCGGTCGACGGGCTGCAGTCCCGGATCAGCTCGGTTCGCAGCCAGATGGCGGCGTCCAACAAGCAGCTCGACACCGCTCGCGCGCACGTGCGGAAGCTCGCGCGCACCGAGCGGCGATTCCTCCGCGCCGCAGGGAAGGCCTCCCTCCTCTCCGACCAGCTCGAGGCGAACAAACGCGCGGTCCAGCTCGACGTCCGCCTGCATGCAGCGCAAGGACGCGTTGCCCGGCTGCGCGGGCTCGTCGACTCCGCCGCCAACAAGCTGAGCTCGCTGCAGAGCCAGGCGAACACCGCTCCCTTCGCGACCGGCGTAGGCCTCTTCTCCGCTCCGGTGGCTTCCGGGAGCTACGTGTTCCCGGTCGGCGGCGGGCCGCAGAACGTGAGCGTCGGGACGACCCACCACGACTATCCGGCCGCGGACATCGACGCGCCGGAAGGCTCACCCGTCTACGCGCTCGCCGACGCAAGCGTCGTGCGCGCGTGGCCCGATCCCAGCGGCAACTGCGGTATCGGAGCGACAATCACGACGTCGGACGGGCAGGAGTGGACGTATTGCCACCTCTCGTACCTGAGCCCGGCCGTCCACGCCGGCGCGCGGCTCGCCGCAGGCGCCTCCATGGGCCTCGTCGGCCAGACCGGCGACGCCACCGGGCCGCATCTCCACCTGCAGCTCGACCCGACCAGCGCGTACCCGCAGGACGAAGCATGGTTCCGCGGCTTCGCCGGTCTCGCCTTCCGCTGGCAGGACGGGCCACCGGCCCGGGGGATCGACGGCTCGTCGTCACAGCCGTTGTTCGCCGTTCTGTCGCAGCCGAGCGTCGCGACGTTCCCGTCCGGCTCGAGCAGCGTGGCTTCCTTCTCCTCCGACGTCGTCTACTTCACCCATTAGAGGGGTCATGGGCGTCGTCAAACGTTCCGATGCACGAGCCGTGCCCCGGCGTATTCTCACGCTCCCCCGCGTCACGGCCGTCGCCGCTGCAGTCCTCCTCGTGAGCGCGACGATCAGCCTCGCCGCCGACAAGCCCGTCGCCAAGAAGCCCGCGACGCAGGCCGCAAAGCGGCAGGTGCTCGTCGTTCCCGACATCCGCGGCCAGGTCTTCGTGATCGCGTCCGGGACGCTCGAGGACGCCGGCTTCGGCTGGAAGGTCAGGGGTTCCGTCCACGGCTTCCCGGCGAACGTCGTCGCCTCCCAGCAGCCGAAGCCCGGCACGCGCGTGATCGACACGGGCGCGCCGACGATCACGCTCCGGCTCTCGCGCGGGAACGCCCCGCAGCTCGGCCGGCCCCAGGACCGGTCGCCCTACGGAGCGAGCCTGATCCGGCGGGTGCGGCACGCGCACTCGAGGTAGCCGGATGATGGGTGCGCGCATCCGCGCACGGCTCGTCCGGGAGGAGGGCCAAACGTTCATCGAGATGCTCACCACGATGGCGATGCTGAGCTTCGTCATGGCGGGCGTCGCAGTCCTCTTCGTTGCAGGCCTCCACGCGCAGACGGACATGGACCAGCGGTTCCAGGCGCAGCAGAATGCGCGCCTCGCCCTCACGGCGATGCGGAGCGACATCCGCAACTCGTGCATGGCGCCGCAGGTGTACTCGACCCCCGCGTCGACCACCGCCCTCGCTTCGGGAGTCTTCGGCGCAAAGGTCGTCCTCGCCTCCGCCTGCAGCAACGGCGCCGCCACGAGCAACGTCACGTGGTGCGCCGACTCCTCGACCGGCGCCGCGCCGTTCGGGCTCTACCGGCAGACCGGGACCGCCTGTGCCTTCAGCACCGGCGTCAAGAGAGCCAATCAGCTGAAGACGAGCGCGGACTTCGCGCTGGCGACCACGAGTGGCCAGCGTCCCGAGCTCACGATCTCGTTCCCTGTCGACGCGAATCTCTCGACCACGAACGGCGTCTACACCCTGGGCGACACGGTGATGGCCAGGAACGCGGCGGCGACACCGTGATCGCGCGCGCGTCCGACCGGAGATTCAGCGAAGAGCGCGGCCAGTCGCTCGTCCTGACGCTGCTCGTCCTCTTCGTGCTGGCGATCGCGCTGAGCACCGTGATCATCTTCACGAGCTCGAACCAGCGCACGTCGAACTACCAGAAGGCGGCGCAGGTGGCGAGCTCGCTCGCCGAAGCAGGGCTCAACAACGCGATCTCAGTACTGGCCAACCCGGCGAACCAGGCCAACCTCGAGAATACGTGGGCGACTTCCACCAACGTGGTCCTCCCGGACAACCAGGTGGACCCGGCGACCGGCACGATTCCGCACCCCGCGGCGACGAAGGCCTACAGCGGTGGCACAGCCGCATGGTGGGGGACCCTCAACTCGGACAAGCAGTGGGTCGTCACCGGCCAGGGAACCGTCAAGAACCCGACCGGGCCCGGCGCGGCGGACATCGTGAAGAAGGTGACGGCCCTGGTCCAGGTGAATCCGCCCGTGAAGTCCAACTACGACGTCGGCGTCTGGAATACCGTCTACTCGCCCGGCGTCGGCCAGGCCTGCGACACCTCGATCGGGCAGGGCATCAACATCTCGGTCCCGGTCTACGTCGGCGGCAACCTCTGCATGGGGCAGAACGCAGTCATCACGACCCCGGTCTATGTCGGCGGCAACCTCACCTTCAACAACAAGCAGGGCCACATCGGCTCCAGCGGATCCGGCAATGCGGTCAGCTTTGCGCACGTGGGCGGCTACTGCCAGGTCAGCAGCGGAGCGCAGGTCTTTCCGTGCGCGAGCGAGCCGGTGGGAGGCAACAATCCCGACACGAACATCTGGGTCGCCGGCGCACCGACCGACCTGAGAGGGATCCCCGCCTATTTCGCCGCCATCACCGCGCCGAAGATCTGCTGGAGCGGATCCCCGACCGAATTGGCCTCGGGAGCGTGCACCAACAATCCGCCCGGCGGGTGGTACAACTTTGCCTCCCCGGGCCCCCTTAGCCCGTGCGACACACAGGCCTTCGGGTCCAACCCGGCCAGCAGCGGCGCCTATCCGACGTTCGACACGGACGGGATCATGAACCAGAACAACCCCACGGTCTTCAATCTGACCCCCGCGGCCAGCTACTCGTGTTACACCTCGCAGGGCCAGCTCTCGTGGAACGCGACGACCCGAGTCCTCACGGTCGTGGGCACGATCTTCTTCGACGGCAGCATCACCATGACGACGACCGGCAACCAGCCGATCACGTACACGGGCAGCGGCGCGTGCACGGCCAGCGCCTCCTGTCAGTCGGTCATCTACGCGAGCGGAGACATCTCGATCAACAGCGAGAAGCTGTGCGCGAAGGTCAATTCCCAGGGCACCGACTGTGATTGGAGCACCCCGCCCCCCAGCGGCTGGGACCCGAACGCCAAGCTCCTCATCTTGGCGTCGAACGGGAATACCGGCGTCACGGTTGGACCGTCGCAGACCTCGTTCCAGGGCGGCCTCTACGCGACCAACACCGTGGCCACCGGTCAGAGCGCCGTCACGGAAGGGCCGCTCGTGTCCGGGACGAAGACGGTCGTCCTCGGGCAGCAGTTCGGCGGCACGTTCCCGGCGATCACGATCGCTCCGTTCTCGATCTCGCAGCCGCCCGGCGCGTTCACGATCAGCCCGCCGCAGAACTTCAGCTACAGCGGCTGAGCCGCGGAACCGCGCTCAAGAAGCGCGTTCCGCGTGTCGATAACAGAGTCATGGTCTTCGTGCTGCCCCTCGTTTTCGTGCCCGGGCTCGCGCTCGGGAGCTTTCTCGGCGTCGTGGCCGCCCGCGTGCCGCTACGCCGCTCGATCGTGCATCCCGGCTCGGCGTGCATGAGCTGCGAAGCGCCGATCCGCTGGTACGACAACGTGCCGGTCTTCTCCTACGCGCTCCTGCGCGGCCGCTGCCGCCGCTGCGGCGTCCGCATTCCGCCGCGCGACCTCGCGATCGAGCTCGCGACATCGTTCCTGCTCGTCGGCTGCGTGCTCGCGTTCGGATTCACGCTGAAGACGGCGGCGGCCGCGGTCGCATGCGGCGCCCTCGTCGTGGTGACGGCGACCGACCTCGAGCGCCGGATCGTCCCGAACCGTGTCGTCCTGCCCGCGGCCGCCGCAGTGCTCGCGTTGCGGACGGCCGGGCACCTCTCGCCCGAGTGGGCCCTCGGCGCGATCGGGGCCGCCGGGTTCCTCTTCCTCGCAGCGCTCGCGCATCCCGGCGGGATGGGGATGGGCGACGTCAAGCTCGCCCTTCTGATCGGCGCTCTCCTCGGCCGGACGACGCCGGTTGCGATCCTGCTGGCCCTCTTCCTGGCCCTGGTGCCGAGCGTGGTGCTGATCGCGCGCCACGGTGCTGGCGCCCGGAAGCTCGGAATCCCGTTCGCGCCCTTCCTCGCTGCCGGTGCAGTTATCGCGCTCTTCGCCGGCGAGCCGATCCTCCACGCCTACCTCGGCGTGATGTCATGAGGCGACTGCGGTGTCTGCTCAGCCTGCTGTGACACGTGACGGGGGCTCGGGGCCGAGGAGCCCGGTGACTCCCGCCCCCATCTCGCAGCTGATGGGCGAGCTCGTCGTCGACCTGCTCGAGACGACGGGCCTGATCCCGGAGGCGAAGTTCGAGGTTCTGCGCGAGAAGGCAAAGCACCAGCCGGTCGTGCAGGTCCTGATCGACGAGGAGCTCGCCTCGAGCGAGGCGATCGCACGCATCATTGCCGCGCAGCACGGGCTGCCCGTGATCGAGCTCGGCTCGGTCGGCATCGACCCGACTGCGGCGAGCTCGGTGCCGCTCCACGTCCTCGAGCAGGTCAACGCCCTTCCCTATGCGTTCGAGGGCGACTCCCTCTGCGTGGCGATCTCCGACCCCCAGAACATCCACGGCATCGACTCCCTGCGCCTCGCGAGCAAGCACTCCATCGTCCTGCGCGTCGCGGCGAGCGAGGACATCCAGAACGAGCTCGGCCGGCTCGCACGGACGGCCGAGGCGTTCGGCGCGCGCTCCGGCCTGGCCGAGATCGCCGACTTCGAGGTGGTCGACGAGGACGAGCTGGACGATCTCGAGGTCGACGACGGCATCTCCGACGCGCCGCTCGTCCGGCTCGTCAACTCGATCATCTTCGAAGCGGCCGAGGACGGTGCGAGCGACGTGCACTTCGAGCCGCAGAGCGACTCCCTCGTCGTGCGCTTCCGCATCGACGGCGTGCTCCACGAGACCCAGCGGATCCCGAAGCGGAGCGCGATCGGCGTGACGACGCGCCTGAAGGTGCTCGCGAAGCTCGACATCGCCGAGCGCCGGAAGCCGCAGGACGGCCGGATCTCGCTCTCCGCGTCGGCCGCGGGCCGGATGCTCGACGTCCGCGTCGCGACGCTGCCGACGGTCGAGGGCGAAGCGGTCGTGATGCGTCTCCTCGACAAGTCGAAGAAGCCGCCGACGATGGAAGAGGTCGGGCTCGGCACGGCCATGCAGGAGCGGCTCGCCGGCCTCATCCACAGACCGACCGGCGCGCTGCTCGTCACCGGCCCGACCGGCTCGGGCAAGTCCACGACGCTGTTCGCCGCCATGACCGAGATCAACCGGCCGGAGATCAACGTGATCACGGTCGAGGATCCGGTCGAGTACCGCCTGGCCGGCCTGAACCAGGTGCAGATCAACCCGCGCGCGGGGCTGACGTTCGCGACGGCGCTGCGGTCGATCCTGCGCTCGGATCCCGACGTCGTGATGGTCGGGGAGATCCGCGACGTCGAGACCGCGAAGATCTCGATCGAGGCGGCCCTGACTGGGCACTTCGTCCTCTCGACGCTGCACACGAACGACGCGCCGAGCGCCCTGACGCGCCTGAACGAGATGGGCGTCGAGCCGTTCCTGACCGGCGCGGCGGTCACCGGCGTCCTGGCCCAGCGCCTCGCCCGCCGGC
The DNA here is from genome assembly GCA_025933895.1 of Thermoleophilia bacterium. GTDB lineage: Bacteria > Actinomycetota > Thermoleophilia > Gaiellales > Gaiellaceae > Palsa-739. The sequence continues at coordinate 975 of JAICZB010000009.1, read as the reverse complement.
TCTGCGAGCACTGCAAGGAGCTCTATACGCCGAGCAAGGAGGAGCTCTTCTCGGCACGCATCCCGGAAGAGCTCCGGCACGGCAAGATGGAGCTCTTCCGCCGCAACGGCTGCGTCCGCTGCCGGCAGACCGGCTACAGCGGCCGCATCGGCGTCTTCCAGCTCCTGTCCATGGACGAGGAGCTGTCGTCGCTCGCCGCGCGGAAGGCGAGCCACGAGGAGCTCGAGCGCGCGGCCATGCAGGGTGGCATGACGACCCTCTGGGAGGACGGGATCGAGAAGGTGGTCGCCGGCCTCACCTCGCTCGAAGAGCTCGCCCGCGTCACCACGATCTAATCCCGCGAGCGATACGTTCACGCCGTGGAGGCGTTGACGAAGCCGCGGCGCGTGCGTCCCGGCGACACGGTCGCCGTCGTGTCGCCCTCCTTCGGAGCAGTCGGCCGCTGGCCCCACCGGGTCGAGCGGGCCACGGCGTACCTGGAGTCGCTGAGCCTGAACGTGCGGCTGATGCCGAACGCCGGCCGCAGCGAGGGATGGGCGTCGGCTCCTCCGGAGGATCGCGTCGCCGACCTCCACGCAGCGTTCGCCGACGACGGCGTCGCGGTCGTGCTGTGCGGCATCGGCGGCAACCATTCGAACCAGCTCCTCCCCATGCTCGACTACGACCTGATCCGCGCGCATCCCAAGGTCTTCCAGGGCTACTCCGACATCACGGTCCTGCACTGGGCGCTCGCCAAGCACGCCGGGCTGGCGACGTTCTACGGCCCGGCGCTCGTTCCCGAGCTGGGCGAGTTCCCGCAGGTGCTCGAGCGCACCGATCGCTATCTGCGGGCGGCGTGGTTCGGGGAGGAGCCGATCGTCTACGAGCCGTCTCCGGTCTGGACGGACGAGACGCTCGACTGGGACACGAAGCTCGACCTGACCAGGCCGCGCGAGCAGCGCGCGAGCGAGGGCTGGGTCACGATTCGGGGAGGGG
>JAICZB010000115.1 GCA_025933895.1 Thermoleophilia bacterium | reverse complement strand
GTAGAGGAGACCGACAAGCTCGAGGTTGCCGAAATGAGCGGCGATGGCGGGAAAGAGCGCCAGCGGCATCCCGAAGACCATCGCGTTGGTGTCCACGAAAAAGAACCCGAGGATCACCTTCTCGCGAGCGATGAAGCGGAACCCCTCCACGATCGAGCGGACCCCGGGCGGGTCGGCATCCGGGTGCGGAGGCATCGGCGGCAGCCCCCACAGCGCGACCACGGTCGCCGCGAACGAGACAGCGCCGATCCCGTAGACCGTCGGGAGGCCCACGGCGGCGATCAGCACACCGGCGAGCGCAGGCCCCGCGACACCGCCGAGCCCGTAGTAGATCGAGTCGAGCGCGCCGGCCTGTACGAACACTTCCTCGGGAAGAAGGCGCTGCGGCAGCGAGCGCATTCCACCGACACCGGCGCTGAAGCACGCCGCGACGACGGTGGCGAACACGAACACCGCCACGAGACTCGGGTGCCGCAGAGCCGCGTTGACCAGCAGGCCGACGATGCCGACCGCCTGGCACGACTCGGTCAGGAGGACCATTCGCCGTCGGTCGAAGGCGTCGGCGACCGCGCCCCCGACAAGCGTCAGCGTCAGCAGCGGCACGAGCTCGGTCAGAGAGAACAGCCCCAGCGCAAGCGTCGAGTGCGTGAGCTGCCAGATCTGGACCGGGAGCGCGACCAGCGCCATCTCGCTGCCGACGAAGGTCACCGCCTGACCGATCCAGAGACGCCGGTAGTCCGGGTAGTCGCGCAGCGGCGAGAAATCGACGGGGATGCGCGCGGCGAACTCGCGCCACGACGGGCGCTCCTCGGTCGTAAGCGGCTCCACTAAAAGAGCTGCTCGGGCTCGGACGGCTTCGCAGTCTTCTCGAGCACGCGCCGCGCGCGGCGGCCGAGGTCACGGAGGTCGAGCGGCCCCTCGTCGACCGCCTTGGCGACGCGCTCCGCGAGGTCGAGAGCGTCGTCGAGGACGACGGTCGCCGTGGCCGCGTCCTGCCCCATGTCGTGGAGGATCGTGCGCTCGGTACGGCCCGCGAGGATCGGCTCGGCGACGCCGTCTATCCACACTCGCGTCCGCCGGCCGCCGCCGCGTTCGTCGCCGGTAATCGGCTCGAGCGCGTAGATCCGGTCCGCGCGCGCCCACTTGCCGAAGCCGAGGAAGACCATCCGCGTGGAGCCGTCGCTCATCTCCCGCTCCGGTGCCGCGCCTGTCGGCGCCTCCGCTCCTGGATGAGCTCCGTCGAGCCTACGCTCATGTGCCGGATTCTCGCACGCGCCGCAGCGCTACTCGAAGAACGTGTCCTCGTCGGAGTACGGCGGCGAGCACATGCAGAGGATGGTCAGCTCGCTCGTGCCGTCGTTCTCGAGCGTGTGCCACGCACCCGGCGGAATCAGGACAGCGTCGCCCGGACGGACTCTCCGCGTCTCGCCGTCGACCTCGAGCGATCCCGAGCCCTTCGTGACGAAGTAGATCTCCTCGGTTCGCCCGTGGTAGTGGCGCTCCGTCGCCTGATCCGGCTCGAGCAGCGCCTCGGCGAGGCTCTGCAGGGATGTGTGATGCAGCTCCCGGATCGTCGAGCCGTCCTTCGTCGTGAACGGCTCCGCACGGTCGAGGCTCTGCAGATTCACAAGGCGGAGTCGAGAACCTCGGCGACCCGCTCCTGCGCCGCAGGCTCGATCCCCGTGAAGAACGGAAGCGCGAGCGACCGCGCGCTGACGTCCTCGGCGGCGGGGCAGAGCCCCTCCTCGAAGCCGAAGCGCTCACGCATGTACGGCTGCAGATGGATCGACGGCAGGTAGCGGTTGTAGCCGATCCCCTCCCGGTCGAAGGCCGCGATCGTGCGCTCGCGCGCCGCGTGCTCCGGGAAGAGGACGACGTAGACGAACCACGAGCGGCGGTGGTCGGCGTCGTCGCCGGCCGGCAACTCGAGCCCGTCCACGGCGCCGAGGAGATCCTCGTAGCGGCCCGCAGCCTCGGAACGGCGAGCGAGGATCTCGTCGAGCCGCTCGACCTGGCCGATCCCGAGCGCGGCGGCGATGTCGCTCAGGCGGTAGTTGAAGCCGAGCCGCACGTGCTCCAGCCAGCCGCCCGGCTCCGGCCGGCCCTGGTTGCGCAGCGAGCGGACCAGGTGCCACTCCTCCTCCGAGTGCGTGATCACCATCCCGCCCTCACCGGTCGTGAGCTGCTTGTTCGGATAGAAGGCGAAGACGCACGAGGTTCCGCTGGAGCCGACCGGCGCGCCGCGGTACTCGGCGCCGAGCGCCTCGCAGGCGTCGTCGATCAGCGCGAGACCGTGGCGGTCCGCGATCGCGCGCAGCTCGTCGAGCTCGCAGGGATAGCCGTAGATGTCGACCGCGACGATCGCCTTCGTCCGCTCGGTGACCGCGGCCTCGACCGCAGCGGGATCGAGGTTGAGCGTTCGCGGGTCGATGTCCGCGAAGACGGGTGTCGCACCCTCGTACAGGAAGCAGTTCGCGCTCGCGGCGAACGAGTACGGAGACGTGATCACCTCGTCGCCGGGCCCGATGCCGGCTGCGACGCAAAGCAGATGGAGCCCGGTCGTGCCCGAGGAGACGGCGGCCGCGTACGGCGCGCCGACGCGCTCGGCGACGAGCTCCTCGAACCGGTCGACGGCGGGCCCGAGGGAGAGCCGGCCCGAGCGGAGCACGTCGATGACGAGCTCCTCCTCCCGCTCGCCGAGGTACGGCCCCGAGAGCGGGACCGACTCCACCTCTTGTCTCACGCCGTGCCGTCGGTGGACGCGCCGCTCCCCGCGGCCGCGCTAGGGGCCGGCGCGAACTCCAGCCACTGGCTCCAGCGTTCGCTGCGTCCGTGCACGGTGTCGAGGTAGGCCTGCTGGATCTCCTGCGTGACCGGGCCGGGCGGGCCGATCAGCTGGTCGTCCACCTCCCGGATCGGTGTCACCTCGGCCGCCGTCCCGACCATGAAGACCTCGTCTGCGAGATACAGGTCGGTTCGGATGAGCGGCTTCTCGACGACGCTGTGGCCGAGATCCTGCGCGATCTGGATCACGGAGTCGCGCGTGACGCCGACGAGGATCGAGGCCGCGAGGTCGGGCGTGTAGATGACGCCGTCGCGGACGGCGAAGATGCTCTCGCCGGAGCCGTCGGCGACGTTGCCCTCGGCCGTCAGCAGGATCGCCTCGTCGTAGCCGGCGCGGTTCGCCTCGCCCACCGCGAGCATCGAGTTGAGGTAGACGCCGGTGGCCTTCGCGACGTGCGGGATGACGTTCGGCCCGACGCGCTGCCAGCTCGACACCTTCGCGCGGATCCCGTTCCGCTGGCCCTCCTCGCCGAGGTACGCGCCCCAGGGCCAGGACATGATCGCCACCTCGACGGGGTTTCCGACCGACGACACGCCGAGCTCGCCGTAGCCGACGAAGGCGATCGGTCGGAGGTAGCACGACGGCAGCTCGTTGGCGCCGATCAGGTCCCACGTCGCCGTCCTCAGGTCCTCGACCGAATAGGGGAGATCGATGTAGAGAAGCTGCGCGGATCGGTGCAGCCGCTCGAGGTGGTCGGTCAGGCGGAAGACCGACGTGCCGAGTTCTGTCTCGTAGGCGCGAATCCCCTCGAAGACGCCCGAGCCGTAGTGGAGTCCGTGCGTGCCGACGTGGACCGTCGCGTCGGCCCAGTCCACCAGCTCGCCGTTCATCCAGATCTTCTTCGTCTCGCGCATCTGCGGCTCGTCCCTTCGGGTCGGATGCTGGGCCCCGGAATCGTACCCGTGCGCCGCCGAAATCCCTAGCTCAGCTCGGCTGCGCGGGCTTGCGTGAGACGTTGCAGATCGACCGGCGAGAGGCCGACCATGTGGCGCTCGGAGCCGGCGCCGACCCAGACGCGATCGTGGACGAGCAGCTCTCCCGCCATGAGCACCTGCGAGATTCCCGGCGCCGGGAACGGTGCGACTCCTCCGGGCTCGAAGCCCGTGGCGGCGAGGACCTCGTCCGGCCGGGCGACGCGTGCGTAGCGCGTCCCGGCGGCCGCGGCCACCTTGTTCTCGTCCGCCCGCCGGTTTCCCGGGACGAGCGCGAGCGTCGGCCGGCCGTCGCAGACGAAGACCAGCGACTTGACGATCTGCGCGCGAGAGCTGCCGACCGCCTTCGCCGCGGCGCTCGCGGTCGGCGTGCCTTCCGGGAACTCCTCGACCCGCGCGTCCACTCCTCCGCGCTTCAGCACCTCGGCGACGCGCGCGACGGGCTCCGGCCAGCGTTCCACGCCGGGACGGTAGCCGCGCGCAACCCGCTCGCGTGATCGGGCGTTTTCCATCCCGGGAGACGACACCGTCGAAGGGAGACGACGTGAACGAGCACGAGCGCCGCGCGACGACCGAAGCGCTGTTCCGAGACGTGAACGAGCGAATTGCGGAGAGCGCGGAGCGGTTCGAGGCGACGGAAACGGAGTTCGTCTGCGAGTGCGCTGACCCGAACTGCACGCATAGGGTGCCGGCGAGCCTCGTGGAGTACGAGGAGGTGCGCGAGGATCCGACCACGTTCCTCGTCGTGCCGGGCCACGAGCACGAGGACATCGAGAGAGTCGTCGAGGACCGCGGACGCTTCCGGATCATCGAGAAGGTGCAGGCGGTGGTGCGGAGGACGGTCGTCCGGCTCGACCCGCGCTCGGCGTAGCGTTAGGAGGCGACCGGCCCGAGCTCGAGCACGCGGGCGTCGTCGAAGCCCTCGCCGCGCAGCCGCTCGACGAGCTCCGGGGACGGCACAGAGTCGACGGTGAGCGCCATGAGCGCCTTGCCGCCGCGTCGGCTGCGAGAGACGGTCATGCCGGCGATGTTGACGCCGGCCTCTCCGAAGAGCGTCCCCACACGGCCGATCACTCCGGGCACGTCGTCGTAGAGGCAGATCACAAAGAGCGGTGCGAGCTCGAGCTCGATCTCGAAGCCGAGGATGTTGACGAGCCACGGCCGGTGGTCGCTGCCGATCGTCGTGCCTGCGACCCGGACGCGGAAGCCGGCGCCTCGCAACTCCACGCGGACGAGGTTCGTGTAGTCGCGGGCCGACCGCGACCGCTCCTCCCGCACCTCGATCCCTCGCTCCGCCGCGATGAGCGGCGCGTTGACGTAGTTGACGGGCCGGTCGGCGCGGCCCTGGAAGGCGCCGTTCAGCGCCGCGACCGTGAGCAGGCGCGCGTCGTAGTCCGCGAGCCCGCCGTAGACCGTGATCACGATCTCCTCCGCAGGGCCGTCCGCGAGATCCATCGCGATGCGCCCGAGCCGGGAGGCGAGCGGCACGTACGGGCCGAGCACCTCGAGGTCGTCGGCTCCGATCACCGGGATGTTGACGGCGTTCGTCACTAGGCCGCCCTCGAGCGCCGCGGCGACCTGCTCGGCGACGATGACGCCGGCGCGATCCTGCGCCTCGCCGGTCGAGGCCGCGAGGTGCGGAGTGACGACGACGTTGTCGAGCTCGAGCAGCGGGCCGGAGTAGGGCTCGCTCCCGAAGACGTCGAGCGCCGCGCCGGCGATCTTTCCCGCGCGGAGAGCCTCGAGCAGCGCGTCCTCGTCGACGAGCGGCCCGCGGGCGGCGTTCACGATCCGGACGCCCGGGCGCATCGCCTCGAACGCGGCAGCGCCGACCGAGCCGCGGGTCTCCGCGGTCAACGGCAGGTGCAAGGTGAGGAAGTCCGCGACGGCGTACACGTCCTCGGGCGACTCGACGCGCTCGGCGCCGAGCTCGCGAAAACGGTCCGGCGTCATGTACGGGTCGTAGGCGACGACGCGCATCCCGAGGCCGAGCGCACGTCGCGCCACCTGCTGGCCGATCCGCCCGAAGCCGAGGACGCCGAGCGTCTTGCCGGCGAGCTCGATCCCGCCGTATGCGCTCCGCTCCCAGCGCCCTTGCTTGAGCGCGGCGTGCGCCTGCGGGATGTTGCGGGCGAGCGCGACGAGGAGCCCGACCGTGTGCTCGGCCGCGGAGACGACCGTGGACTCCGGCGCATTCGCCACGATGATCCCGCGCCGGGTCGCGGCCTCCACGTCGACGTTGTCGACGCCCACGCCGGCGCGTCCGATCACCTTCAGCCGCTCCGCGCGTTCGATCACGTCGGCCGTCAGCTTGGTCGCGGAGCGGACGACGATCGCGTCGTAGCCGCCGATGATCTCCTCGAGCGCACTCGCCGCGTCGACGTCCACGTCGAACCGCGAGCGAAGGAGGTCGACCCCCGCGTCGGAGATCTCCTCGCGAACGAGGACGCGCGGGGTCACGTTCGCGAAGGTTCCGCGCTGAAGGCTTCCAGCGCGGCCGTCACGGCGAGGCCGCGCTCGATGTCCGCGCCGAGATCGGCGAGGACGAGCTCGACGGCCGCGATCTGCGTCGTGATGTCGAACACGTCGAACCAGCCGATGTGGCCGAGGCGGAAGATCTTCCCCTTCAGCTCGCCCTGGCCGTTCGCGATCGTGATCCCGAAGCGGTCACGGACTCCTTTGACGACGTCGCCGGAGTCGATGCCTGCGGGCGCGCGAACGGCGGTCACGACTGCGCTCCGGTCCTCGTCAGGGGAGAAGAGCTCGAGGCCGAGCGCCTTGACGCCGGCGCGCGCCGCCCGGCCGAGCCGAACGTGGCGCTCGAAGGCGGCTTCGAGCCCCTCGTCGCTCAGGAGCTGGAGCGCGACGTCGAGGCCCGCGACGAGAGAGACGGGCAGCGTGACCGGCGCGTCGAGGGTCTGCTGCGCCTTCCGCGTCCGCGCCCAGTCGAAGTAGAAGCGCGGCGACGAGCCAGTTGCCGCGAGCGCGGCTTCGGACACGGCGACGAGACCGAGGCCGGGCGGGGACATGAGCGCCTTCTGGGAGCCGGAGACGACGACGTCGAGCCCCCACTCGTCGGTCTCGCACGGCACGGCGCCGAGGCTCGAGACGGCATCGACGACGGCGAGGGCTCCCGCCTCCTTCGTCGCGGCAGCGAGTGCGCGAATGTCGGACACGACTCCGGTCGAGGTCTCGGAATGCACGAACCAGACGGCCTTCGCCTCCCGCTCACCGAGCCGTGCGCGCAGGTCGTCGGCGTCCGGCGTCTCACCCCAGGCGTACCGGAGCACGTCGACGTCGGCGCCGTACGCGGTCGTCATCGCAACCCAGCGCTCGCCGAAGCTGCCGGCCGAGACCACGAGGTGCGGCTCGCCCGGCGAGACGAGATTCGCGACGGCCGACTCGAAGGCGCCGGTACCGGAGGAGCCGAAGAGGAGCACGTCGTTCCCCGTCCGGCACACCTCGCGAAGCCGTCCGAGGACGCGCTCGTAGACCGGGAGGAAGTCGGGGCTGCGGTGATGCAGCACGGGCGCGCCGATCGCGGCCAGCACCTCCGGCGGCACCGGCGTCGGCCCGGGCGTGAACAGGTACCGCTTCGTCGCCACGTCCCGAGCGTAGCGTTCTAGTCTGCTGGCGTGGACGCGCTTATCGCTTTCGCCGCGGCCTTGCTTTC
>JAICZB010000143.1 GCA_025933895.1 Thermoleophilia bacterium | reverse complement strand
TAGAGCGCGTTCATGACGTTGCCGCCCGCGCGGACGCGCGCGAACTGGACGCCGATGATCGAGGCGATGATCGAGACGGCGCCGATCGCCAACGGGAAGAGCCAGAGGTTCTTGCCCGAGGCCGAGGCCGTCGTGACGCCGAGCAGCATCACGGCCACCGCGGTCACGGCGTACGTCTCGAACAGGTCGGCCGCCATGCCGGCGCAGTCGCCGACGTTGTCGCCGACGTTGTCCGCGATCACTGCCGGATTGCGCGGATCGTCCTCCGGGATCCCGGCCTCGATCTTCCCCACGAGGTCGGCCCCGACGTCCGCCGCCTTCGTGTAGATGCCGCCGCCGAGCCGGGCGAAGACGGAGATGAGCGAGCCGCCGAACGCGAGCCCGACGAGGTGATGGATCGCCTGGCTCGGCGAGTCGCCGATGCCGGCGGTGAGAATCCAGTAGTAGCCCGCGACGCCGAACAGGCCGAGCCCGACGACGAGAAGACCCGTCACCGACCCGGCGCGGAAGGCGACGTCGAGCGCACGGGGCAACCCATCCCTGGCCGCTTCTGCCGTCCGTACGTTCGAGCGCACGGCGACGTTCATCCCGATGAAGCCGGCCGCAGCGGACAGCGCCGCGCCGATGAGGAAGCCGATCGCCGTCCCCCAGCCGAGCGAGTGGTAGAAGCCGAGCAGCAGGAACGGCACGATGGCGACGACGGCGATCGTCGTGTACTGGCGGCGCAGATACGCGGCAGCGCCTTCCTGGACGGCGTGCGCGATCTCCTGCATCCGTTCGGTGCCGGCCGGCTGCCGCAGCAGCCAGACGGTGAGGCCGAGGCCGTAAAGAACGGCTGCGCCCGCGCACAGCAGCGCGAACAGCACGGCGTGATGCATGAACCAACTCATCGGGTCCCTCCGGGCGTCACAAAGTCAGCGCCGAGACACCCCGACGCGGCCTGGTTTGTACCACAAGGCCCGGTCAGACCGTGTCACGAAGTGGGCGTGCGGAGGTGCCGCCGCACCTGTTCCTCGAAGATCTCACGCATGCTCGCGCCCTCCTCGTGACGGGCGATCTGGCGCTCGGCCGCGTTCCGCTCGGGAATCGCGAGCCACTCCGCCGCGCCGAGCTCCTCGGCCACCGGCCGCACCCACTCGACGAGCCGCTCGAGGCGCGCGCGTGCGGGCACGGACTCCCCGCGGTGGAAGTCGATCAGCTCTCCGGAGAGCCCATACCGGATCGCGCGCCAGAGGTTCTCCTCGAGCAGCCGATGCGGAAGGTTCGGCACCGGCTCGCCCTCGTCGAGCGCGCGCGCGATCCTGGCCGTCAGCGCGAAGCAGAGCGCGGCGAGGGAGCGCGATTCGGCGAGATCGGGCTGCGCGTCGCAGATCCGGATCTCGACCGTCGGAAACGCGAGGTGCGGCCGTACGCTCCACCAGATCTGCGTGTGCTCGGTGACCGAGCCGGTCTCGTACAGGAAGCGGATGTACGTCTCCCACTCGTCCCAGCCGGCGAACGCGTCCGGGATGCCGCAGCGCGGGAACATCCGGGTGAAGATCTGGGTCCGCGCCGAGTGGAGGCCCGAGAAGACACCCTCCACGAACGGCGAGCTCGCGGAAAGCGCGAGCAGCTCCGGCAGGTGGTTGCGCAGTGCGGAGCAGACGCGGATCGCGCGGTCGGCGCCGTGGATGCCGACGTGCACGTGCTGGCCGAAGGAGTTGTTGCGCCAGACGACGTAGCGGAGGACCTCGTCGTTGCGCCGGTAGTGCGGTGTGTCGATGATCCGCTGCTCCTGCCACGGGCTCCAGGGGTGCGTGCCGGTCGCGCCCAGCGCGACTCCGCGCGGCTCGACGACGGCGCGAAGTTGCTGCCGCCGCTCACCGAGAAGTGCTGCGGCGCCCGCGAACGAGTCGCAGCGGCCGGTGCGGACCTCGATCTCGGAAGCGATGAGCTCACCGACGAGGTGCGACTCGAGCGCCGTTCCCCGCGCGGCTTCCTGCAGCTCCTCGAAGCGGTTGACGAGGCCGAGCGTCTCGGGGTTGAGGAGCGCGAACTCCTCCTCCACGGCGACCGTGAAGTCGGGCACGGCGTCGAACGCCTCGCGCGAGGCCGCAAGCATCTCCTCGTAGCCGAGCCGCTGCTCCTCGCCCACGCGGGAAGCCTACTTACGCCTTTGAAGTGGCCAGGAGTCGCGCTGCGACGACCTTCCAGCTCCACCGCTTCTCGACCGCGCGGCGCGCTGCGAGGCCGAGCCGGCGCCTGCGTTCGGGGGACAACGCGAGCACTGCGGCCAGGCGGTCGCGCAGCGCATCTGCGTCGCCGGCCGGGAACGAGATCAGCGCGGCCGCTTCGGGTCCGACTTCCTCACCGATCCCCGCGGCAACCTCGGCGAGACCGGAGTGCGCGGAGACCACCGGCAGCACTCCGGCCGCCGCCGCCTCGGCGGCGACCATGCCGAACGCCTCGGGGAAGATCGACGGCACGACGGCGGCGTCGCAGAGCGGCAGCAGGTGGCGAAGGTGGCGGTGCTCGAGCGCGCCGGTGAAGAGCGTGCCCGGCGGCGCGAGCTCCTCGAGCCTTGGGCGGAAATCGCCGAAACCGACGACGACTGCCCGCGCGTCGAGACCGGCGAGCGCCTCGAGCAGGACATGCACGCCCTTGTTCTCGATCAGCTTCCCGAAGTAGACGACTGTGGGCGTCTTCTCGGCGAAGAAGTGCGCGAAGCGCTCTGCGTTCCCCTTGTCCGGGAGTCTCTCCTCGCGGTTTTCCGGGTTCGGCGGGTCGGCCCGCGCCTCCTCGAGCAGCGCGGCCAGGGCGTCCTCGCGCGGCTCCGGCCGGAACTCGTCCACGTCGACCCCCGGCGGCACGATCTCGACCCGGTCGACATGCCCGCACACCTCCTCGAGCACGTCGCGGATGTGCTCGGAGCCCGCGTACACGACCTCCGCCTCGGCAAGCGCCTCCGCACCCCAGCGCGCGAGGTCGGGCCGGCCCCGCATCGCGTATTCGAGCTCCGAGCCGTGCGCCTTGACGCGGAAGCGCAGCCCGCTCGCGGCGCCGACCAGGGCGCCGAGCAGGACATGGTTCGCGAAGACGAGATCCGCCGGTGCGAGCTCGCGCAGCGCCGCGGCGTTCGCCTCGACGTACGCGTCCCGCTCCTCCCCCGAGAAGTCCACGAGCAGCCGAGCGTCCATCCCCTCGTACCGGTCGAGCACGAAGACGGGGAGCAGACCTCCCGGCAGCTCCGGCACGACGAGCCGTGCGCCGCCGAGGTCATAGCGCTCGGGATGCCGCTCCTGGCAGACGACCGTGACGTCGTGCCCGGCGAGGCTCCACTCCCGCGCGAGCGCCCGTGTGTAGACGTTCGAGCCGGTTCCTCCGAGGAGGTATCCATGCCAGAGGAGCACTCGCATCGGCCGGACCGTACGTCACGTCGAGGGAAGGCCCGGCGGGTCGAGCGACTCGAAATCGACTGTCGCTTCCTCAGCGGGACCGCCCGTCGGACGCCGGTTCGCGGTCACCCAGCCTGGGACTTCCTCGAGCCCGACCACCGCTACGCCGTACCTCGCGCCGAGACCTCGCGCATCCTCGTCAGCCTCGGCGGGTCGGGGCCGGGACTCCGTCGCGGGGGCAAGCCGCATGATCACGACCCGCTCGGCCCGGATCCCTCGCCGGTCGACGAAGACTCGGCCGCTGCACGCTACCTCGGCGTATCCCCAGGGCTCCTCGATGTGCGCGGTGCTCAGGTCAGATGGAAGTACAGCGCGTAGAGCAGCTCGACGGCGGGGTTCGACGTGTGCACCGTCACGTCCGCGGGCGTCTCGAGCAGCGCCTCGGAGTAGTTGAAGATGATCTTCACACCGGCCGCGACGAGATCGTCCGCTGCGCGCTGTGCCGCCTCGGCCGGGACGGCGAGCACACCGACTACGACGTTGGTCTCGCGCACGAGCTCGGCGAGCCGCTCGTACGGCTCGACGGTGACGCGCCCGATCGGCTGCCCGAGCTTTCCCTCGTCGATGTCGACGACCACGGCGATGTTGATCCCGTGCTCCGCGAAGATCGACGACGACGCGATCGCCTGACCGAGCCGGCCGGCGCCGACGAGCGCGACGTTGTGCTGGCCCTGCGTGCGGAGGATCTTGCGGATCGCGTCGAGCAGCAGCTCGATCGAGTAGCCGACTCCGCGCTTGCCGAACTTGCCGAAGTTGGACAGGTCGCGGCGGATCTGCGTCGCGTTGATGTTCGTGTACTCGGCGATCTCCTGCGACGAGATCCTCGTCTTGCCCATCTTGCGCGCCTGCGTCAGCACCTGGAGGTACCGGGACAGGCGCGCGGCGACGCCGACATTCAGGCGCTCGGCCACGCTACCCCCTCTGTGTTGCTCAACTTCGTGACGGCGTTCTCTGTTGTACCAGGCTGCTTACGCGCTCGCTTGTGCAAGTGCCTTCCGCAACGCACTCGGGTGCACGTGGTAGACGAATCGCCGCCGGCCGTCGATCTCGACGACCGGGATCCACTCGCGGTACGCCGCCTCGAGCTCGGGGTCGCCGTCGATCGCGACCTCGCGCAACTCGAAGCCGAGCTCCTCCTGCGCCGCGGTGACGACGCGGCGGGCCGCCGCGCAGAGGTGACAGCCCGCCGCGGTGAAGAGAACGACTTCCGTTACGGGTAGATCCCTCGCGTGACCGTCGCCTCGGCGACGCGCTTCACCGCGAGCCCGTAGGCGGCGACTCGCATCGGGAGCTTGCGGCTCTGCGCCGTCTCCCACGTCTCGTCGAACGCGCGGCTCACGATGTCGTTGAGCTTCGCGTTCACCTCGACCTCCTTCCAGAAATACTCCTGGAGGCCCTGCACCCACTCGAAGTACGAGACGACGACGCCGCCGGCGTTCGCGAGCACGTCGGGGAGGATCAGGACGCCCTTGTCCTCTAGGACCGCGTCGGCCGCCGGTGTGACCGGACCGTTCGCGCCCTCGCAGATGATCGCGGCCTTGACCTGATCGGCGTTCTCCTCGGTGATCACCTGCTCGAGCGCGCACGGCGCGAGGATGTCGCAGTCGAGGAGAACGAGCTCCTCGTTCGTGATCGTCTCGGCGTCCTTGAGCCCGGCGAGCGTTCGGTTCTCGGCCTTGTAGGCGAACGCGGCCGGGATGTCGATGCCCTTCGGGTTGTGGAGCGCGGTCGTCGAGTCGGAGATCGCGGTGACAGTCGCGCCCTCCTGGTGGAGGAACTGCGCGAGGTAGCTGCCGACGTTGCCGAAGCCCTGCACGACGACCTTCATCCCGGCGATGCGCTTGTCGAGCTTCGCGACAGCGTCGCGGATGCAGAACAGCGAGCCGCGCGAGGTCGCCTCGACGCGGCCGAGCGAGCCGCCGATCGTGAGCGGCTTGCCCGTGACGACACCGAGCACCGAGTGGCCCTTGTTCATCGAGAACGTGTCGAAGATCCAGGCCATCGTCGAGCCGTCGGTGCCGACGTCCGGCGCCGGGATGTCCTTCTCCGGGCCGATCTCGTTGATGATCTCGCTCGTGAAGCGGCGGGTCATCCGCTCGAGCTCGCCGCGCGACATCTTCTTCGGGTCGCACACCACGCCGCCCTTGGCGCCGCCGAACGGGATGCCCATGAGCGCGCACTTCCACGTCATCCACATCGCGAGCGCCTTGACCTCGTCGACGGTGACGTCGGGGTGGTAACGGATGCCGCCCTTCGACGGTCCACGCGCGATGTTGTGGGTGACGCGGTACCCCTTGAAGACCGACGTCGACCCGTCGTCCATGCTGACCGGGATCGAGACCTCGATCGCCTTCTTGCACTCGCCGAGCACCGCGATGAGGTTGGGGTCGATCTCGAAGGTGGTGCCGACACGGCGCAGCTGCTCGCGCGCCAGCTCGAACGGATTCTCGCGCAGGTGAGACGTCGTTACGGCTGCGGACACCTCTTCTCCTTTGTCGCTGCAAACGGGCTGAAACTTGACGCCTCGGCGAGCTTAGCGCGATGCGTAGGCGTCGAGTGCGAGGTACCGCGGGTATGGCACCGCCTCGGTCCAGCGCGCAGCCGAGGCGATCATCGCCGCGTTGTCGGTGCAGAGGGCGAGCGGTGCCGCCGTTGCCTCCGGGAGCGCCGCACGCAGGGCCGAGTTGGCGGCGACGCCGCCGACGATCGCGATCCGGTCGCGGCCGGCTTGCGTCGCGGCTTCCCGCACGCGCTCGACGAGGGCACGCACGATCGCGTGCTGAAAGGAGGCGGCGAGATCGGCGCGGCGAGCGTCGAGCTCCTCCTCGCCGAGGTTGCGGACGGCGTAGAGCAGCGCCGTCTTCAGGCCCGAGAACGAGAAGTCGAGCCCCGGCACGCGCGCGACGGGGAAGTCGTAGGCGCTCGCGTCTCCCTCGCCCGCGAGGCGGTCGATCTCGCGGCCTCCCGGATAGCCGAGGCCCAGCAGGCGCGCTCCCTTGTCGAACGCCTCGCCGGCGGCGTCGTCGAGCGTGGAGCCGAGCAGCTCCCGCTCGGTGTACGAGCGGACGTCGAGGAGCATCGTGTGCCCGCCGCTCGCGAGCAGGCAGAGGAACGGCGGCTCGACGGCGTCCGGCTTCAGGTAGAGGGAGGCGACGTGG